>CAZPSO010000102.1:0-8900 GCA_964588895.1 uncultured Tessaracoccus sp. | reverse complement strand
CGTGCTGGAAGGGGTTCATGGTGCCGGGATCCACGTTCAGGTAGGGATCCAGTTTTTGCATGGTGACACGCAGTCCGCGGGCCACGAGAAGGTTGCCCAGGCTGGCCGCCGTCAACCCCTTGCCGAGCGATGAGACCACGCCACCGGTCACGAACACGTGCTTGGCGATCCTTGGATGTTCCACGGGCTTCCACTCTACGGCGCCGATGTTGCGGGCGTGTTTCAAAGCGACGGCGTTTTCGTGGCCGCCTGCGGCAAGATGGGTCCATGTTGCCCCTGGACCTGCCCATCGAACCGATGTTGGCCCGCACCGCCACCACCGTGCCCGAGGGCGACTATGCCTATGAACCCAAGTGGGACGGCTACCGCTGCATCATCCTGCGCGACAAGGACCGGATCGAGCTGGGCAGCCGTGGGCAGAAGACGCTGACGCGCTACTTCCCGGAGTTGATGCCGGTGGTGGCCACCCTGCCCCAGCGGTGCATCGTCGACGCCGAACTGGTGGTGAGAGCCGGCCAGCGCCTGTCCTGGGAGTTGCTCAGCCAGCGCATTCATCCTGCCGAGAGCCGGATCAGGAAGCTGTCCGACGAGACGCCGGCCGAACTGATCTGCTTCGACCTGCTGGCCCTGGACGACACGGACTGGACCTCTCACCCGTTCTCCGGTCGGCGGGCGGCCCTCGAGGAGGTCTTCGCCTCACCTCGACACAGGCGGATCCACTTGTCGGGACTCACTCGTGATGTCACGGTGGCGAGGCGATGGTTCAATACGTTCGAAGGCGCCGGGCTGGATGGCATCATCGCCAAACCCCTGGAGGGGCACTACGACCAGGGCAAGCGGTCGCTGATCAAGATCAAGCACAAGCGCACCGCCGACGCGGTGGTGCTGGGTTACCGCGTCGCGAAGAACGGGCAGGGCGTGGGGTCGCTGCTGCTGGGCATGTACGACGCGGGCGGCAACCTCGTCCGGGTGGGGGGCATCGTCGGTCTACCGTCGAAAACTCGGATGGCCCTGATCGACGACCTGGCGCCACTGGTGACCGATGATCTCGACCCTTCCCTGGCCTCCCCACGCTCCCGGTTCAGCAGCGACCGGGACTCGGACTACGTGCCCCTGCGCCCCGAGCGGGTGGTGGAGGTGGCGTTCGACCAACTGGAGGGCACCCGGTTCAGGCATGCAGTCACGTTTCTGCGGTGGCGCGACGACCGCCACCCGGAGTCCTGTCTTCTGGAGCAGGTGGAACGCCCACCAGCCTACGACCTGGACTCTGTGCTCGACGCCTGAGCGGCCCGCGCCACCACGTCGTCCCGGTTCCGCCATGGGCGAACTGGACCCTATTGGTTGAAATCTAAACCAATAACTGTTAGAGTGGGTGTCATAAGCCGATCGAAAGGAATCATTCATGGCTCTCAAGGAACTCAACGGCACCTACGTGCTGGATGCATCCCACACCAACCTGTCCTTCGTCACCCGTCACGCGATGGTGACCAAGGTCCGCGGCTCCTTCGAGGAGTTCGAAGGCACCGCCGTCCTCGGCGAGACCCCGACCCTGGACGTGACCATCCAGGTGGCCTCCGTCAACACCCGCAGCGCGGACCGCGACGCCCACCTGCGCTCCGCTGACTTCTTCGATGTCGAGAACTTCCCCACCATGACCTTCAGGGGCACCTCCTGGGAGATCACGGGCGAGGACACCTTCGACATCACCGGCGACCTCACCATCAAGGACGTCACCCGTACCCTGACCATCCCCTTCGAGTACACGGGCGAGGCCACCGATCCGTTCGGCAACCTGCGCGTGGGCTTCGAGGGCAAGACGCAGGTCATCCGCAAGGACTTCGGCCTGACCTGGAATGCAGCCCTGGAGACCGGCGGCGTGCTCGTCTCCGACAAGGTCACCCTCGAATTCGACGTCTCGGCCATCAAGCAGGCCTGAGCCCCCACGCAAGAAACGAAACAACGCCACGGGTTTGCTTCCCGTGGCGTTGTCGCGCTGTTGGTGCCGCGTTTGCTCTAGCGGGCCACCCAGGCCCCGGCTTCCTCGAGTTGTTTCACCACGGCCTCGTTGTTCTCGGGATGCACGGCAGCGGTGAGCCGCACCAGAACGGATGTGTCGAACCCCGCCTCAACGGCGTCCAGCGCGGTGGCGCGCACGCAGTAGTCCGTGGCTATCCCGACCACGTCGACGGCATCCACACCGCGTTGATTCAGGAAGTCAGCGAGCAGCACGTCGTCCTGGGAGTGTTCCCGCCCCTCGAACCCGGAATAGGCGGCGCTGTACTCGCCCTTGTCGAAGATCCCGTCGAACCGGATGCCGTGGAGCTCTTCCTGGAACTCGGCGCCCTCGGTGCCCACCACGCAGTGCGGTGGCCAGGAGTCGACGAAGTCCGGGGTGTCGCTGAAATGCGCTCCGGGGTCGATGTGGTGGTCCCGGGTGGCCACCACGACGTCGTAACCGTGGTCGTGGGTGAGAAGCGTGTGGATGTTGGAGGCCACGGCAATGCCGCCGTTGACCCCCAGCGAGCCGCCCTCACAGAAGTCGTTCTGGACGTCAACAACAATCAGTGCCCTAGCCATGGGTCCACACTACCCGCGGGATGCCGTTTCGATCAGCTCCGCAGCGTGTTCGGCCCCCGCCACGGATTCGGGGTCACCGCTCATCATGCGGCTGATCTCCGCAACCCGTTGCTCGCCGGTGACCTGGCGGATGCCTGATGTGGTGACCTGCCCGTCGCTGTGTTTGCTGACCACGAACTGGTGGTCGGCGAAAGCGGCCACCTGGGCCAGGTGGGTGACCACTATCACCTGGGACTTGACGGCCAGCCTCTTCAGGCGGCGGCCGATCTCCAGGCCGACGGCGCCGCCTACCCCCGCGTCGACCTCGTCGAAGACGTACGTGTGACCCTCCACGTCAGATGCGAGCACCACCTCGAGCGCCAGCCTGACCCGGGACAGTTCGCCTCCGGAGGCCACCTTGCCCAACGGTGCGGGTGTGGCTCCGGGGTTGGCGGTGAACATCAGTTCCACCCTGTCCGCCCCGTGCGGGCCGTGATCGGTGGGGGTGATCTCGAAGACCAGCCGCGCATGGGGCATGGCCAGGGCGGCCAACTCCTGCGCGACGACGGCAGTCAGCCCTTCGGCGGCTTCGCGGCGCGCATTGTGGATCCTCACCGCAGCATCCCTGATCTGCTGGTCCAGCTCGGCCACGCGCACACGAAGACTCCCGATGCGCTCGTCCGCGCCCTCGAGGTTGAGCAGTGTGGTGCGTGCCTCCTCGGCCCAGGCGATGACGTCGGCCAGCTCGGGCCCGTACTTGCGCTGCAGTCCCGCCAGCTCCGAGCGGCGCTGCTGGACCGCTTCCAGGCGGAGGGGATCGGAGACCAGGTCCGCCGCGTACCCGGCCACCTCGCCCGCGATGTCGCCCAGCAGGTGGGCGGCTTCTGCGATCCGGCCTGCCAGTTCCCCAGCGGTGGCGTCCCGCCCTGCCAGGGTGGCGGCCTGCTTGCGTGCCTCACCCAGCAGGGCCAGGACGTTGGGCTGGTCGAAGTCGTACTCGTCACCGCTCAGTGCGGTTTGCAGGCTGGCAGCGAGCTGCTTGAGCTCGTCGGCGTCCTGCAGACGTACCGATTCGGCAGCGAGCTGTTCGTCCTCGCCGGGTTGGGGTTGCGCTGCGTCGATCTCCCGCAACCCGAACTGCAGCAGGTCGATCTCGCGGGCGCGGTCGCGTTCCTCGCGCACCAACTGGTCGAGTTCCCGGGCCAGTTCCCTGTGCTCCCGGTAGTGATCTCGGTACTGCTCCAGATCGGCGGGCTTGGCGAAGGCGTCGAGGATCTGGCGTTGCCTTTCCGGGGAGGACAGCCGGATCTGCTCGGACTGGCCGTGGATGGTTGCCAGCTCGGAGGCAACCGCAGCGAGGGTGGCAACCGGCACCTGCACGCCGCCGGCGGTGGCCCTGGTTCGACCCTGGGCGTTGATCTGGCGCATGGTGACCAGCTCGTCGCCGTCGTCGAGATCTCCGCCCAGCGCGAGGATTTTGCCGGCGGTGTCTTCGTCGGTGAGCCATCGGCCCTCCACCCGGGCCCGGTCGCTGCCGCGGCGCACGACGCCGCTGTCGCCGCGGGCCCCGAGCAACATCCCCAGGCCTGCCACGAGCATGGTCTTGCCGGCACCGGTTTCGCCGGTGAGGGCGGTCAGGCCTGGCTCGAACTCGAGTTCGGCCTCGCGCACCACCCCGAAGTTGGACAGTCGCAGCGCCCTGAGCACTACTGCTCTCCCCCACCCCTGCGCCACCCCTCGACGGGGAGCGCGAACTTGCGCACGAGGCGGATGGTGAACGGCTGTTCCGAGAGCCGGGCGATCAACAGCCGCTTGTCGCTGGCGGTGACCCGCACGGTCTCGCCCGGATTGACGGTGACGCTGCGACGGCCGTCGCACCAGATCACGGCCGACTCGTCGTCGGCCAGGTCGAGCTGCACTGTGGAGGTGGGGCTGAGCACCATGGGCCTGTTGAACAGGGCGTGTGCGGAGAGCGGCACCAACAAGGTCGCCTGAACGTCGGGCCACACCACGGGCCCACCCGCGGAGAATGCGTAGGCGGTGGAGCCCGTGGGGGTGGACACGAGCACGCCATCGCAGCCCCAGCGGGACAGCTTGTGGTCATCCACGCTGACGAGCACGTTGATCATGCGTTCTCGCGCGAGCTTCTCCAGCGAGACCTCGTTGATTGCGATCGACGTCCAATGGGGGGATTCCTCGTCGCCATGGACCGCCACCTTCAGCGCCACGCGTTCCTCCACGGAGTACGCGCGATCCACCACGGCGTGGAAGAGGTTGTCGATGTCCGAGGTCTCCAGTTCCGCCAGGAAACCGACGTGGCCGAGGTTGACCCCGAGCACTGGCACTGCCCGCGGCTGGGCCCATTCCGCCGCGGCGAGCATGCTGCCGTCGCCGCCGAACACCACTGCCAGCTCCGTGGCTTCCTCCCCGACGGGGCCCACCCGGCACGCGGGAGCGCGGGCGCTGAGGCGCTCGACGTCGTCGGGAAAGGTATGGATGTCGAAGCCCTCCTGATGCAGCTCTGTAATGAAACGCGCTGCCGCCTCGAGGGCGTCCTCCCTTTCGGGATGCAGGATGACGGCAACTGATCGGTTCTCCACGCCACCCAGCCTATCGATTCAACCGGACGAAAAACTCCACGTTGCCGTTGCCTCCCGGCAAGCGGCTTTGCCCCTGCCAGTCGCATTGCCACCCCAGCGCCTCCGCGGCACCCACCACGTTGGCCACCGCTTCGCGGTGCAGCGCCGCATCGCGGACGATCCCGCCGGCGCCGAGTCGTGCGCGACCCACCTCGAACTGCGGTTTGACCATCAGCAGGGCGGTTCCGTCTTCGCCCAGCACACGCAGGAGGGGCTCCAGGATCGTTGTCAGCGAGATGAAGGAGACGTCGGCCACCACGAGGCCCACCGGGATCGACTCGACATGCTCCAGGGTCAGTTCCCTCAGGTTGAGTCCCTCGTGGCTCACCACGCGGGGATCCAGGCGGAGTTCCGCGGCCAGCTGGCGGTGTCCGACGTCGACGGCGTAGACCCGCTCGGCGCCGCGTTCCAGGCACACGGACGTGAAGCCGCCGGTGCTCGCACCAGCATCGAGCACACGGGCTGGCACGGGCGTGCGGGAGTCATCAAGGGCCCCCAGCAGCTTGTGCGCGGCCCGGGAGATGCGGGGTTGCTCGAGGAGCTCGAGCCGGGCTCCGTCGGTGACCCGTTGCGACGCCTTCGTGGCGGGTGCGCCGTCGAGGAGTACCTTGCCTTCGGCGATCAGGCCGGCCGCCTGATTACGGGAGCGCGCGAGGCCCCGCTCAGCCAGCGCCCGGTCCAGCCTCATGGCCCTGTGGGATGCCCGGGAGCCCCATTTGTGGGACGTCGGTGGGGTTGTTGAGGACAGCGGAGAGGATGGACTGCGCCTCGGAGAGCCGCTCCACCTGCTCCGCAACGGGCTGGTGACCAATCCCTTCGAGGGCCTC
This sequence comes from uncultured Tessaracoccus sp., assembly GCA_964588895.1. Taxonomy (GTDB): domain Bacteria; phylum Actinomycetota; class Actinomycetes; order Propionibacteriales; family Propionibacteriaceae; genus Arachnia. Next base: position 2,878 of record CAZPSO010000102.1, on the reverse strand, counting down.
GAGCACCTGCTCCACCATCTCCTGTCTGCGCACGAGGCTGGGTGCGGCATCGCGGGGTGTGGCGCCCATCAGGGGATCTCCGTCAGGAGTCCACGGGCGGCCGAGATGTCTGCCCCGGTGTCCCAGTGGGCGTTCAGCAGGGCCCAGGCCGCGTCAAGCTGGGCCTCACGGTCGCTGGCCGGCACATCGTCCAGGTGTGCGACACCGTCTTCGTCCAGTGCCACGACTGCCAGCCCGCACACGTAGATGTCCCCGTCCGGGCGCGCCAGGCTGCGGGCCGGCTGGAGGAGCGCTGTGGTGTCCCATCCGATGTGGGTGGGCCGCCCCTCTGGCGGGGCCACGGCCAGGTCGGCGAAACCGTGGGCTCCGGTGAAGACGAACAACGACTCCATGCCAACGCCGTTGGCGCCCATGATGTCGGTATCGGTGCGGTCCCCGACGAAAATGGGTTTTCTGGCGCCGAGCCTGAGGACGGTCTCATCCAGCAATGGACGAAACGGTTTGCCAGCCATGGTGGGGACGACGCCGACGCATGCCTGTACCACCGCCACCTGGGCGCCGCAGCCGGGAAGGATCCCGCGCTCCGTGGGACGGGTCAGATCAGGGTTGGTGGCGAACCATCGTGCACCGTTCTGGATGGCAATTGCCCCCTGCTCCAGCAGGTCCCAACTGGTGGAGGGGTTGTAGCCCTGGAGAACGGCGTCCGGTTGGTCGTCGGCGGAGGCCACGGTGCGGAACCCGGCCTCCTCCGCCTGCTCCACGAGTGCGTGTGTGCCCAGCACCAGCAGGCGTGCACCAGCCGGCAGTTCGGCCCTCAGGATCCGCACCATCGCTTGCGTGCTGTTGACGACGTCGCCCACCTCGGCGGTGACCCCGAGGTCGGTCAGGTGCCGCGCCACCATCGCTGGCGTGCGGGCGGCGTTGTTGGTGACGAAGCCCACCCTGACGCCGCGTCGCCGCAGCGCCTCCAGTGATGCGGGCACCCCGTCGATGGCGAGGGGGCCGAGATAGACCACCCCGTCCAGGTCGAACAGTGCTGCGTCATACCCGTCGATCAGGGGGGTCATCCGTCCTCCTCGTCCCGACGGCGTTCGGCCCGCTCTTCCGTGGGTTCCGCCGTCTCCCCCACCACGGGAGGCGATTCGGCGACCTGGGGCTCTTCGGGCTCCTCCGGGACAAGTTCGAGGGACTCGGGCAGTACCACACCGTCGAGTTCGGCTAGCCGGTCGGCGACGTCGAGGTCACCGTCGACATCCAGCCTTCCGGCCACCTCGAACCACGGTCGGGCCGCCTCGGGCGTTCCGGCCTCGACCAGCATGTCTGCGTAGGCGTAGCGCAGTCTGGCCTGGCTGGGTTTCGGGCCCACCTTGCGTGAAATGGCGCTCTTGAGCAACCGCATGGCCTCGGCCGGCTGCCCCATGTCCTTGCGGGTGCCAGCTTCCACCAGAAGTGCCTCCACGGCCAGGGCCGCCGACGCCTTCTCTTGATCGATGGACTCCAGCAGCTCCAGCGCATCACGGTGACGCCCCAGTGCGCGCTCGCAGTCTGCCATGGCGGGGACGAGGTGGTCTCCCCCCATCATCCTTCGCAGCGCACGGAACTCCCGCAACGCCACGTCGTACTTGCCCGCGGCGTAGGCGGTCTCCGCAGCGGCTTCGCGCACCACCGGCAGCCTGCCGGCACGTCGACGTGCGGCTTCGGCATGCCGAAAGGCCAGCTCGGGGTCCGAGTCGAGCAACTCGCCGGCCGCGACAATGTGGGCGGCAACAGTGTTCGCCAGGTCCTTGGGGAGGCCCTTGAGCTCAGCCTTCACCGGGAACGGCAACAGTTCCTCATCGAGCTCCGGCGTCTCCGGCTCGTCAGGCGCGGCAGCAGTACCGGGACGGGGAATGTATTCCTCCTCGTCGCGCTCCGGGCCGCGACGGGTATCGCCGCCGCCGCGATCCTCCCAAGTGCGCCCACCGCCGCGATCATCCCGGCCCCGTGGACCACCGCCCGCGGCACGTTCACCCCAAGGGCGCCCCTGGGATCGGTCACCACCCCCGCTGCGCTCGCCCCAGAGGCGGCCCTGGCCCCGGTCGTCCCGGCCACGGCGGTCGCTATCCCCGCCGCTTTTCCCAGCACCGCCGCGGTCGCTCCACGTGCGTGACTGGGGTCGCTCATCCCGGCCCCACTCGCCCTCACGTTTTGATACTGGCCGGCGCGCTGGGCGGCTGTCACCGGTACGCCGCTCGCCAGTCGCGTCCCCGCTGCGTCGGTCAGTGCCCCTGCTGCGATCTCCCCACGCGCGGCGCTCGCTGCGTCCGGATTCCCGATCACGCTCATCGCCCCGGGCATCGCGTCGCTGCCCCGACCCCGCCTGCGCTCCGCGCGGGCGGCCGGTACCACTTTGGGGTCGCTCGCTTGAGGAGCGGTTGGCGCCCCCACCACGCTTGTCATTGTCGGTGCGTGGGCGATCCCCCCGCTCGTCTCGACGGCCGTCCCGGCTGTTCCGATCACGGCCGCGCCCACGATCGTCGGCCGCCTTCGAGCGTCCATCGCCGCGCTGACCCCTCGCGTCGTCACGGCCACCACGACGATCATCCCGGCGCCCTGGACGCTGGCGGTCTCCTCCTCCGGAGGGACCGGAGCCAGGGCGTTGTCTCCGCGGTCGCGCCGGCTGTCGGGGATCCTCGTCGCGTGGGCGGGAGTCGTTGGACGATGACATGCTCCCCATCCTTCCAGATCGTGGCGTGGACAAAAGTGCAGAAAATAAAACACCCCCCTGGCTAGGCCAGGGGGGTGTTTGAAAGTCCGGCGGCGTCCTAGTCTCCCACACGGTCTCCCGTGCAGTACCATCGGCGCTGAGAGGCTTAACTTCCGGGTTCGGGATGGGACC
>CAZPSO010000101.1:0-8929 GCA_964588895.1 uncultured Tessaracoccus sp. | reverse complement strand
TCGGCGGCCACCTTCTCGCCGGGGCGGACGATGAACTCGTCGCCCAGGGCAAGCTCACCGACGGGGATCCGGACCTCAAGGCCGTCGCGCAGGACGCTGGCCTCCTTGGCGCCCACCTCCAGGAGGGCGCGGACGGCGGCCCCGGCCTCCTGCTTGGAGCGCGCCTCGATCCAGCGGCCCAGCAGGAGGAAGGCGATGATGGCCGCAGCCGCCTCGAAGTAGACGTTGCTCATGGCGTCGCTGTGCCCTGGCATGAGCGAGAACTCGTGGACCAAGCCGATGCGGCCTGCATCCCCGAAGATCATGGCGAACACCGACCACAGGAAGGCCGCGTTGGTACCCATGGACACGAGCGTGTCCATGGTGGTGGTGCGCTGGACCAGGTTCCGCCAAGCGGCGACGTGGAAGGAGCGACCGGTCCAGTAGACGATGACGGCCGTCAGCACCAGGGCCACCCACTGCCACCCCGCGAACTGGAGTGCGGGCACCATCGAGACGGTGACCACGGGAACACCCAGGGCGAAAGCAAGGAGAACGCGCGGCTTGAGCACCTCGGCCCGGTCCGCCCGGGGGACGTCCTTGGCCGCGGGGCGAGCGCCATAACCCGCCTTGACGACGGTGCCCACGAGGTCGTCGACGCTCATGGTCCTGGGCGCGCTGATGCTCGCCTTCTCGGTGGCATAGTTCACGGTGGCGCTGACGCCGTCGAGCTTGTTCAGCTTCTTCTCGATGCGGTTGGCGCAGGAGGAACAGGTCATGCCGTCGATTTCGAGGTCGACGTCGATGCCACCGTTGGTCTTGGTCTGGGGGGCCATCTGGGCTCCTTCTGGGTGGTGGGGTTGCGGGGAGGGCTCAGGCCTTGGCAACCTCGTATTCGCCGGCTTCGGCGACAGCTTCGGCCACTGCTTCGAACGGGATTTCGCGGTCGGACTCGATGGCCATGGAGTTGTCCTGGTGGCTGACCTTGACGGAGGTCACGCCCGGGAGCTCCGAGACTTCCTCCGTGACGTGCTTCTCGCAGTTGCCGCAGGTCATGCCGGTGACGGTGTAGGTGGTGAGCATGGGAATTCCTTTCATCTTCACTTGGTCAGGCGCTTGATGGCCTGCATTGCTTCGTCGAACTTCTCCTGCGCCTCGTCCTCGCCCGTTCGGACGGCTTCGGCGACGCAGTGTTCCAGGTGGTCCTTCAGGAGTTCGAGGGAGACTGACTTCAGGGCGCTGGCGGCGGCGGCCACCTGATTGAGGACGTCGATGCAGTACTGGTCCTCATCCACCATGCGCGCCACTCCACGGACCTGTCCTTCCACCAGCTTGAGCCGGCGCAGGTAGGCCTGCTTTGCCGGTGTGTAACCGTGGTTGGCACCCCGGCTCTCGTTTGCAGTGGCGCAATTGCAGGTGGCGGTGGTCATGATTTCTCTCCTTCTCCACCACCACTATACCCCCAGGGGGTATAAGTTCACACTCGGGTGCGTATTAACCCGCGGCGGCCGCTTCGCCTCGGCAGAATGATCGCTGTGAACATTGACAGCGAAGCGGACCGTCCCCTGGATGGTCTGCTGATCGGGACCGCGTCGGCCGCCACCCAGATCGAGGGTGGGGACCGCAACCACAACTGGTACGAGTGGGCGCAACGCCCGGGGAACATTGCCGACGACACCAGCCCAATGCGCGCCACGGATCACTGGAACCGGTGGCGCCAGGACAACGAACTGATGCACCAGATGGGGTTCCCCATCGTCCGGTTGGGGCTCGAGTGGTCCCGCATCGAACCGGAACCGGGCCGATACTCGAGCGAGGCCCTCGACCACTACCGCGAGGAGATCGGGCACCTGGTGGATCTGGGCATTCGGCCCCTCGTCACGCTCCATCACTTCTCCAACCCGCTCTGGCTGCAGCGCATGGGGCAGTTCACCAACGCCGCCGCCGTGCCCCACTTCCTCGGATTCGTGCGGGTGGCCGTGAATGCCTTGCGTGACCTGGTGGACGAATGGGTCACCATCAACGAGCCCAACGTCTACGCCGTCGAGGCCCACCTGTTCCGGGGTGCACCACCCGGCAACCGCTCACTGCGTGATGTGCGCGCGGTCCTGCGCCACATGGCCATCGCCCACGGCTTTGCCTACCGCCTGATCCACGAACTCGACGCCGACGCCACCGTCACCTTCGCCCACCACGTGCGCCCCTTCGAGCCCGTGGACCCCGCCAATCCGGTCCATCTGGGCTTCGCCCGGCTCAACAGCTGGGCCTTTCAGGACATCGTCACCGACGCGTTCGGACTGGGGCAGTTCCCCGCGATCCTGGGCAGGGCGCCCTTCGCGGCGGGTCTGGCCGTCGACGTCGCGGGCCTCAACTACTACTCCCGCAGCGCCGTCACCACCATGGCCGACGGCACATTTCCCGGTTCCCCCGTCAACGACCTGGGTTGGGAGATCCACGCCCCGGGTCTGGTGGAGTGCGCCCGTGGCCTTCACGAGCGACTCGGCGTGCCCGTGTGGGTCACCGAGAATGGCACCTGCGACAACGGTGACGCCCAGCGGCTGGAGCGGTTCCGGCCCCGTTACCTGGCCGAGCACCTGGCCGCGATCCTGGACAGCGACGTGCCCATCGAGCGCTACTACCACTGGTGCTTCGTGGACAACTTCGAATGGTCCGAAGGTGAATCATCCCGCTTCGGCCTGGTCCACAACGACTACGAGACCCAGACCCGCACCGTCAAACCCTCCGGCCACATGCTCTCCGACGTGATTCGGGCCGGGGCCCTGACCCCCGAGATCATCGAGCGCTACACCGCCGGCCAGAGCTACCCCACGGCGGTGCGATGAACGACTCACTCGCGGACGACCGCCCCGAGGTATCGAAGGGCTGGGTGGCATCCTTCGGTCTGCTGTTCCTGGGCGTGAACGTGGCGTGGGCGGCGCCGTCGCAACTCCTGATCGCCAACCAGATCCTCGGATGGCATCCGGAGAACAAGGAGGCGCTGCTCGCGCTGATCATGGCCATCGGAGGCGGTTTGTCCGTGGTGGCCACACCTTTGTGGGGATTGCTGTCAGACCGGACCCGGTCGCGCTTCGGCCGCCGGGTGCCGTGGATCGTCGTGGGCGCGGTAGGGGCCGCGGCGTCGCTGGTGGGACTGGGGCTGTCACCGTCGTTCGGGGTGCTGGTGCTGCTGTGGGGCATATTCCAGATCCTGATCGCTGCTGCCATCACCACCTCGCAGGCCATCCCGCCCGACCGCGTCTCGCGCCGCCAGTACGGCATGGTTTCCGGTGTGATGGGCGTCGCCTACACCATGGCGATTGTGGTGGGCACCCTGCTGGCCGAGAGCCTGTCCATCCTGACCGCCTACGTTGCCTCCGCGGTACTGGTGGTGGCCCTGGTCCTGCCCTTCCTGGTGGGGCACCGGGCCACGACGGTGCTGCCCACACCACCGCCGCAGCGCACCACCATCGACGCGGAGGCCAACCGGCCCCGCCGGTTCTCTGAATACAAGGACTTCACGTGGGTGTTCATCTCGCGCCTGAGCGCCACGCTGGGCAACACCGTCGCCCTGTTCTACCTGTTGTACTACCTGCGCGACTACATCGGGCTCGACGATCCCGACGGCGGAGTCCTGATGCTGACGGTGATCTATGCCGTGGTGGTCGTGGCGGCCGCCATGGCCTCCGGGCACTTCTCCGACAAGATCGCGCGGCGCAAGCCGTTCGTCGTGGTGGGCTGCTCCGGAGTGGCCGTCGCCTGCCTGCTGATGGCCTTTGCCGACGGGTTCGGCACGGTGATCGTGGCGGCGGTCGTGCTCGGCGCCAGCTGGGGCACCTTCACGGCCATCGACCAGGCTCTCATCAACCAGGTCCTCCCCCACCGGGAGCATCGCGGCCGTGACGTCGGGCTCATGCACCTGGCCGTCCTGACGCCCAACCTGCTCTCTCCGCTGCTGGCCGCCTTCGCGCTGTTGGTCTTGGGTGGCTACCCCGGGCTCTACCTGACGGCGGCCGGCCTGGCCGTCGTCGGCGCCATCACGGTCACACGGGTCAAGAGCTCCAGATGACCCCGTCCCAGGCCGGTGTCGCCGACGGGCCGGGGTGTCGAGGTGCTGGAGCAGCCGAACCGCGCCAGCGGTAACCTTGCGCAGTCACCAGCCAAGGGAAGGGGACGAGACGTGTTGCGCCTGATCCTCTGGCCGGTCCTGATGCCCTCGTTCCTGTTCGGCATCGGGACGGGCGCGATGATGCCCGTGCTGGTACTGGCCGCCCTTCAACTCGGTGCGTCCGAGGCGTTCGCGAGCGCCATCATCGCCATCGTTGGCGCCGTGGCGCTGGTGGTGACGGTGCCCGTCGGCATGTTCATCGACCGCGTCGGCGACAAGCGTGCCATGGGGCTGGCCACCAGTGCCGCCGCCGGCACCCTGGTACTGACCATCATCGCGTTGGCGTGGCCGTCGCGCTGGTCGCTGGCCCTGTTCGTGGCAGCCCTGGTCCTGCGCACGCCCGCCATGACGGCATGGAACCTGGCCCGTCAGGCGGTGCTGGCGGAGGCGGTACCCACGGCCATGCGAGGCCAGGCCATGACGGCACTGGGCGGGACGATGCGGGCGGGCAATGTGGTGGGGCCCCTGTTCGGCGCGCTGCTGCTGACGTGGTGGCCCCTGTGGTCGGTGTTCGCATTCGGGGCCGTCACCGCGGTGGTGGCCACCGCGTTGTTGTTCGTTCGCCGGTTGAACGTCGAGTTCGATGCCCGGACCCGGGACAACAAGGCCTCGCGCACGGAGGAGGAGCTGACGGCAGGGATCCGGTGGAGCGCCGTCGGCCTGGCGGGAACCGCGATCACCACGCTTGCCGTCGCACGGGTGGCGCAGCCGATCCTGATTGCCCTGTGGGGCCTGAGGCTGGGCTGGGACGAGGCGCAGATCTCGCTGGTGGTGGCTGTGGGATCAGCCGTCGAGATGCTGCTGATGGTGCCGGGCGGTTACCTCAAGGATCGGTTGGGTCGCTCCCCCATCCTGATCATCTGCCTGGTGGTCTACGGCACCGGGTTCGTGATGGCGCCCCTGTGGACCACGTCGGTGGGGTTCGTGGTGGCGGTGGTGGTGATGAGCATCGGCAACGGGCTCGGAGCGGGGATCAACATGACCATCGGTGCCGACCTGTCCCCCGCGCGGGGACGGGCGAAGTTCCTCAGCATCTGGGCCATGTTCACCCAGGGCGGCCAACTGGGGGGACCGCTGGCGATCTCCGGCCTTCTGTTGGCGGCCACGCTGCCCGCCGCGATGACGTTCGTCGGAGTGATGGCGCTGGCCGGTGCCCTCTGGACGGCAGTGTGGTCACCGGTGTTGAAGCTGCCGTCCGGGCCTCCTCTGCTTCGTCGGGCGGCCGGGGAGGACCCCACGGCACCCGATGGGTAGTCTGGGCTAGTCTGAGCCGCCACAGCAGTCCTTGAAAATGGAGAGTGAATGTCCGAGTCGCAACAGTCCGGTGGCAGCGGCCTGGATCGCACTCCCCCGCAGGACCTGGCGGCCGAACAGTCCGTGCTGGGCGCCATGATGATGAGCAAGGATGCCATCTCCGATGTGGTCGAAGTGCTTCGCGGCATCGACTTCTACCGCCCCAACCACGAGATCATCTACGAAGCCATCATCAACCTGTACGGCAAGGGTGAACCCGCCGACCCCATCACCGTGTCGGCGGAACTGGGCAAGTCGGGAGAGCTGGAGAGGGTGGGTGGCGCGGTCTACCTCCACGACCTTCTGGCTTCGGTGGCCATCGCGGCCAACGCTGGCTACTACGCGGAGATCGTGCGCGAGAAGGCCATCCTGCGGCGGTTGGTGACCGCTTCAATCCGGATCGCCCAGCTTGGTTACCAGGGCCAGGGCGAGGTGGACAAGATCGTCGACGAGGCCCAGCAAACCCTGTTCGAGGTGACGGAGAACAAGGCGTCCGAGGATTACCGGTCACTGCGTGAACTGATGGAGCCGACCTTCGACGAGATCGAGGCGATCAACGAGTCCGGCGAGGGCATCTCCGGGGTGCCCACCGGCTTCCATGACCTCGACCGCATCACCAACGGCCTCCACCCCGGGCAGATGATCATCGTGGCCGCCCGCCCCGGTGTCGGAAAGTCGACGTTCGCCCTCGACCTGTGCCGTGCCGCAGCGATCCACCACGACATGACCAGTGTCTTCTTCTCCCTGGAGATGAACCGGACCGAGATAGTGATGAAGGTGCTGAGCGCCGAGGCGTCGGTGCCGCTGGGCCGGATCCGTGGCTCCTCCAGCAACAAGATGGACGAGACCGATTGGCAGCGGATCACGGACAAGTCGGTGATGATGGCCGACAAACCATTCTTCATCGACGACTCCCCCAACCTGACCATGATGGAGATCCGCGCCAAGGCGCGGCGCCTGAAGCAGCGTCACGACCTGCGTCTGATCTGCATCGACTACATCCAGTTGATGACCTCCGGCAAGAAGGTGGAGTCCAGGCAGTTGGAGGTCTCCGAGTTCTCCCGGTCCATCAAGCTGCTGGCCAAGGAACTGGAGGTTCCGGTGATCGCGCTCTCGCAGCTGTCGCGAAACCCGGAGACCCGCAAGGACGGCATCCCCCAGCTCTCCGACCTGCGAGAGTCTGGCTCGCTGGAACAGGACGCCGACCTGGTGATCATGCTGCACCGGCCCGAGATGTACTCGCAGAGCCCCACCGACGAGGAACGCGGGATGGCCGGATTCCACATCCTGAAGCACCGAAACGGTGAGACGGGCAAGATCGACGCGCTCTTCCAGGGGCACTACTCCCGCTTCACCAACGCCCCCATCTAGCGGAGCGCTACCGGTTGCTGTCCGGGGGATGCCCGATCAGCGTCGCCACCGTGCGGGCGGCTGTGGTTGCGTCGTCACAGACGATCACCATGTCCTTGCGCTCACCCCGCTGGACGACGAGCGCCTCCCCGGATGCCAAGACCAGCCCCTGGGAGCTGCCGTCCAGGGAGGCGCGGTATCCCCAGCCACCGAAGTCGCCGAGGGCGTGGATCTCCCGAGTGCCCGCGCCGGTGATCTCGTGCAGGGGCACGTTCACCAAGGCAATGCGCCCAAGGCGCCGGGTCTGGACTCCGCGTTCGTCGATCCGGATGCCGGCGGCGGCCAACCCCAGGGACGCGGGCACCAGCAATCCCACCAGCCCCAGAAACAGTCCCATCCACGGGTCCTGGATCGCGATCACGGCCGCGACCCCGATCAGCGCGAGTGTCAGGATCACGATGAAGACCACTGCACCGCCGGCCACCCGCGTCCTCCCGGTCCACTCCAGGTCTGCACTGCCGCTCAGGGGCATGGCGGGTGTGGGCGCCGGACCGTCGCCGCGCTTGTCGGGCTCGCCCACCTTGGCCAGCATGACCCCGACGAGAACTCCGAGGACAACCCCGGCACCCAAGCCCAGCAGGAGCAGGGGTCCGATCCGCGGCTCGGACGTGTTGCCATCGCGCTGGATCCAGAGTGAGCCGACCATCAGGAAGGCCAGGAATCCCGACATGCCGACGGCGAAGCCGCCCATGGAGGTGGTCGCCTTCAGGGCAATGCCGACGGCGATCATGAACAGCGGCACCAGCACCATCCCCACCAGCGCCGTGATGACGGCGGAGTTGAAGCTTTGCCACTGGTCGGGCGCGCCGTCAGCGCCCCAGTGCGTGGCCACATCGCCCGGAAAGCGATGCGCGTGGGAGAACAGGAACAGGGTGGAGCCGAGGGCGATCAGCAGAATGATTGCACCCGGGACCAGGGCCTTGCCGCGGGCACCGAGGCGCGGTGTGCGGCTGCTTCGTGCGGGCTCCATGGCCCAACAGGATACCTGTGCGACAGGCCGGTTCCGGGACAACGATCGGCGGGCGGCCCGCCGACGGGCGGGAGAACCGTTTTCTGCGGGTCGGCAGGAATCTCCCAACTCGGAGGATTGTGCATGCGAGGCTGGGAGCATGCGAAACGATCTCTTCCGGCGACTCTTCGTCACCGCTGCACTCATTCTGACCCTCGTGGGCGTACTGCTGGGCTCCGGCCTGCTGGGCCAGGGGGTCGAGGAGTCCTCGGGCGGGGACCTCAGCGACAACGCCACACACCTGGCCCCGGCCGGACCAGCGTTTTCCGTGTGGAGTGTCATCTACGTGGGTTTGGCCCTCTATACGATCTGGCAGTGGCTTCCTTCGCAGGCAGACCATCCCCGGCACCGGGCCGTGGGTTGGCTGGCGGGCTTGTCCATGGTGCTGAATGCGCTGTGGTTGCTGGTGGTGCAGCAGGACTGGGTGTGGATCAGCGTCGTCGTGATCATCGGGATCCTGGCAGTGCTGGTCCTGATGCTCGAACGCCTACAAGCCATCGGCCCCACCAACCGGGTCGACTCGATCATCACTGACGTCACGTTCGGGCTCTACCTGGGGTGGGTCACGGTTGCGACCTGCGCGAACATCGCTGCCGCCGGCGCGTCCAGCGATTGGAACCCCGGCGAGACCGCCGCCCGCTGGATCGCTGTGGCTGTGATCATCGCCGCCGCGGCCATCGGTGTGCTCTACGCGTACCGCTACGGGGCGAGGTTCGCCGTCGCCCTGACCATCATCTGGGGCTTGGCATGGATCGCCATCGGTCGCCTCACGGACGAACCGCATGACACCACGGTCGGCATCGTCGCGGCGATCGCGGCCGTCGCGGTCCTCGTCGGTACCGCCCTCCTGCGCCGTCGCACCAGCCCGACGCCCATCAGCCAGGTCAGCTGAACCAGGGGCCCTCAGACGCAATTCTCTGCAGACGTCGCCATCCCCAACCGGCGTGGCGACCCATACAGAGAACAAGGACCCAAACCACGCGTGGGTCCGCGGTGCCCAGGGTCCCGGAGACGCAGTTCTCTCTATACGTCGCCATCCCCAACCGGCATGGCGACCCATACAGAGAACAAGG
>CAZPSO010000100.1:0-8962 GCA_964588895.1 uncultured Tessaracoccus sp. | reverse complement strand
CTTCGTGAACTGGTGTCCACAGGACCAGACCGTGCTCGCCAACGAGCAGGTGGTGGACGGGCGCTGTGAGCGTTGCAAGACCGAGGTCACCAAGCGCAAGCTCAACCAGTGGTACTTCCGCATCACGGACTACGCCCAGGAGTTGCTGGACGACATGTCCCAGCTGGCGGGCGGCTGGCCGGAACACGTCCTGACCATGCAGCGCAACTGGATCGGCCGGTCCCAAGGCGCCCACGTCGACTTCCAGATCGATGGGCGTGACAAGCCGGTCAGCGTCTTCACCACACGCCCCGACACGCTCTTCGGTGCCACATTCATGGTGGTGGCCCCCGACGCCGCGCTCGCCGACGAGATAGTTGCCGACGACCACCGCGCCGCGTTCGAAGCCTACGTCGAGCAGGTCAAGAGGACCTCCGAGATCGAGCGCCAGTCCGCCGAGCGCACCAAGACGGGCGTGTTCCTCGGCACCTACGCCACCAACCCCGTCAACGGCGAGAAGATTCCCGTGTGGGCCGCCGACTACGTGCTGGCCGACTACGGCACCGGTGCCATCATGGCCGTTCCCGCACACGACCAGCGCGACCTCGAGTTCGCACGCACCTACGACCTGCCCGTGAGGATGGTGCTCGACGTCGACGGCACCGACCCCGCGGAGACGGGCATCGCCACTGTGGGCGACGGGGCCTACGTCAACTCCGGTCTGCTGGACGGGTTGAGTGACATGGCCACCGGCGTCGCACGGATCACCGAGAAACTGGAAGCCGACGGCAGGGGCACCGGCGCGGTCACCTATCGCCTCCGCGACTGGTTGCTGTCGCGGCAACGGTTCTGGGGCTGCCCCATCCCGATCATCCACTGTCCCTCGTGCGGAGAGGTCCCCGTGCCTTCGGACCAGCTGCCGGTGCGGTTGCCGGAATTGAAGGGCAAGGACCTGGTCCCGAAGGGCACCTCGCCGTTGGCCGCTGCCACCGATTGGGTGGAGACGTCGTGCCCGCGGTGCGGGGATGACGCCCGGCGCGACACCGACACGATGGACACGTTCGTGGATTCGTCCTGGTACTTCTTCCGCTACACCTCGCCGGGCTACGACCAGGGACCGTTCGACCCCCAGCGGGTGCGCAAGTGGATGCCAGTGGCGCAGTATGTCGGGGGTGCCGAGCACGCCACCTTGCACCTGCTCTACATGCGGTTCTTCACCAAGGTCCTCCGCGACCTCGGACTGGTGGATTTCGACGAGCCCATGCTGCGCCTGATGAACCAGGGACAGGTGATCAACCAGGGCCGTGCCATGAGCAAGTCCCTCGGCAACGGGGTCGATCTTGGTGAGCAGATCGACAACTATGGGGTGGATGCGGTGCGGCTCACCGTCATCTTCGCCGGACCGCCCGAGGACGACATCGACTGGGCTGACCTCTCGCCGGGATCCTCCCTGCGGTTCTTGCAGCGCGCCCACCGCATGGCCACCCAAGTGGACTCCGGCGTGGACATCGACTTTGGCCAGGGCGACAGGAGCCTGCGGGCCGTGACCCACCGCGCCATCGCCGACATCACACAGCTGCTCGATTCACAGCGCTACAACGTGGCCGTGGCCCGCACCATGGAGCTGGTCAACGCCACCCGCAAGACCATTGATTCCGGAGCCGGCCCCGCCGACCCCGCAGTCCGCGAGGCTGCGCGGTTCGTGGCACAATCCCTCAGCCTGTTCGCGCCCTACGTGGCCGAGGAGATGTGGGAAGTGCTGGGCTACGAGCCGTCAGTGGCCAACTCCTCGTGGCCAGTGGCCGACGCGGCCCTGACCGTGGAGGAATCGGTCACCATGGTGGTCCAGATCCAGGGCAAGGTCCGCGCCAAGCTCGACGTCTCGCCCGATGTCACCGAGGACGAGGCCCTCGATGCGGCCCTTGCCGATGCAGGGGTCCAGAAGTGGCTGGAGGGCCGATCCGTCGCAAAGGTCATCGCGAGACTGCCGAAGATGCTGAGTCTGGTGCCCGGCAAGTAGTCACCGCACCAATCGGGGCGGGCCGGTGCATGGGCCGGCTTGTCCACAGGCCGGGTGCCGATGTGGTGATCGGGACCATGAGGTTCCCATCATGAAAGTATGCGCACCCGTTCGCCGTCTGATTCCATTGCCCGCGCACGCCTGGCCTACATCAGCGCGGGGCAGCCGCCCGTGGGGGGTCCCAGACGTGCTGCCCCGGCGCACGACGACCTCGAGGCGGCACTGGAGGACCTGGACGAGCTCGGCGACGATGACGCCTCGCCAGCCATCAGTGCCGATCCACCCGTCGAAGCCCCGTCCCCGAAGAGGTGGGACGGGTTCGTCTTCACCCGGCGACACGTGGTCGCGGTCCTGGTCCTGCTGGCGTGCGCCGTGCTGCTGGCCGTGGCGGTGATGGCCACCAGCAGTCCCACCCCGGTGGTGGTGGAGGTGCCATCCGACGTGCCCTCAATCGCCGTGGAGGAGCCGGATCCCTCCCCGACGACCGAAACAGTCCTGCTCAGGATCCACGTCGTGGGAGCCGTCGCCGCCCCCGGCGTGATCGCCGTGCCCGAGGGCAGTATCGTCCAGGACGCCATCCGTGCCGCCGGAGGGCTGACACCCGAAGCCGATCCGGTCCACCTCAACCTGGCAGCCCCGCTCGCCTCCGGCCAGCAGATCATCGTCGGTACTCATCAGGAGCCTCTCGGCGAGGTCCGCGACGGTGGTGGTGCCATGAGCGCGTCTCCCGAAGGCGGGCTGGTCAACATCAACACCGCGTCCCGGGAACAACTCGAAGTGCTGCCCGGGGTTGGGCCCGTACTGGCCGCGGCGATCATCGCATGGAGACAGGACAACGGAGGGTTCGCGTCGGTGGAGGACCTCCAGGAGGTCTCCGGTATCGGACCCAAGAACTTCGAGAAACTCAAGCCCCTGGTCACCGTATGAACCGGGGCCGCCACGATTGGCGGATGGTCCCGCTGGCGGCGGCGGCGTGGCTCGGTTCGTTCCTGGGCACGCTGGGCACGTGGAACCTGCCATGGACAGTCGCTGCCGTTGTGTTCTTCGCGGTGGCTGCGCTGCTGGCTGCAGTGCGGCGACGCATGGTCTCGTTCCTGGTGATCACCACCCTCCTGGCCAGTGGCGTCATGGCTGGTGCCCGGGTAACGGTCATCCACACCTCTGATGCCGCGGAATGGGCCGCGAATCGTGAGCGGGTGGTGGCATCGCTCAGGCTGACCACGGAATCGAAACTGGCGGCGCCCAAGGCAGGCCGACCGGCGCTTGCCATCGCCGAGGGGCGGTTGCTGCGTTTGGAATCACGCCACGGACAGCTGCGGATGCGGCAGGCGGTGGTGGTGTTCGGAGCCGCCGACGGTGCCGCCCAGCTGCTGGGGCTGACGCCCGGGGCCACTTACCGGGTAGAGGGCCGGGCGGCTCCCACCGACGCGGGATCGCCCGAAGCCTTGACCATCCGGATGACAGGCCAATCCGTGCAGACATCCGGGCCCAACGTCCTGGACCGGTTGGTCAACCAGCTTCGGGGCGGGCTTCGGCAGGCCGCTTCCCATTCGCCTCCCGACCAGGCGGCACTCGTGCCCTCGCTCGTGGTGGGCGACACCGAGCTCGTCAGCCAGGAGCTCTCGGAGAAGTTCCGGGCCACGGCCCTCAGCCATTTGCTGGCGGTCTCGGGAGCCAACCTCACCCTGATGCTGGCGGTGGTGTTGATCGCTGTCCGTGCCCTCGGGTTGCGGGGGTGGGCAGTGCGCGTCGTCGCCCTCCTGTGCGTCGGGCTGTTCGTGGTGCTGTGCCGGTTCGAGGGTTCGGTGGTGCGGGCTGGTGCCATGGGACTGGTCACGCTATTGGCCATGGGCATGGGCTCGGGGCAACGGACCCTGCGTGGCATTGCCGTGGCGACGCTGGTCCTGATGTTCCTCGACCCATGGCTGTCGCGTGACTACGCGTTCGCCCTGTCGGTTTCCGCCTGCCTGGGGTTAGCCCTGTGGGCCCAACCCTGGATCGAGACCATGTCGAAGTGGGCGCCCCGATGGCTCGCCGAGGCGTTCTGCGTACCCTTGGCCGCGCAGCTGGCCACCCAACCCATCATCACCTCGCTCAGCGGGCAGATCTCGGTGGTGGGAGTCCTCGCCAACGTGGTGTCCGCGCCATTCGTCGGGCCGACGACGGTACTTGGCCTGCTGGCGTCGATCGTGAGCTTCATGCCGCCGGTGGCAGCCGTTTTCGCGTGGCTCGCCGGTTGGTGCGTCCAACCCATCATCTGGGTGGCGCACCACGCGTCACAGTTGCCGTCGGCTGCTGTCTTCTGGCCGAGCACACCGGCCGGCGTGCTGGGTAGCCTGTGCCTGTGCCTGGGTCTGGGCGCCCTCAGCGGGCGGGTGGTGGGTTCACGCTGGGCGACGATCGCCATGGTGATTGTCCTGTTCGTCATCACTCTCGCGCGCCCGGCGCCGCTGGGTTGGCCGGGTCCCTGGCAGGTCGCATTCTGTGACGTGGACCAAGGGGATGCCACCGTCCTGCGGGCGGGCGAGGGAGCCGCTGTCCTGGTGGACACGGGCCCGGAGCCACGCGCCACCAGAGCCTGCCTCGAGCAGCTCGGCGTCCGCCGCATCCCCGTGCTGGTCCTCACCCATTACCACGCGGACCACATCGGGGGCACGGCCGCGGTCCTCGAGCGGTTCCGTCCGGAGGTGGTGGTGGTCTCACCGCTGGCCAGCCCCGCGCATGCGGCGGGGGCCGTGGAAGCGGCGGCCCGGGACGTCGGGGCCCGGGTGGTGATAGCCGTCCCGGGTCAGGAATTCACCGTGGGCGAGGTTCGCTGGAACACCGTCGGGGCGTGGCGACCGGCCGGCGGCACGGAGAACGACGGTTTCCGGGAGAGCGTCACGGAGAACGACTCGTCGGTCATCGGGCTGGCCCAGGTGGCAAACCTGCGGGTGTTGTTGCCCGGGGATGCCGAGCCGGCGGGGCAGCGCCGGGCGCTAGCCGAAGCGGCACGACGTGGCATCGACGTTGGTGCGCACGTCCTGAAGTTGCCGCACCACGGCGCGGCGGCACAGCACGAGCGCTTCTTCGAAGCGGTGGGCGCGCAGGTGGCGGTGGTCAGCGCGGGGCGCGAAAACTCCTACGGACACCCCTCCAACCATGCCCTGGAGTTGGCCCGCGGCAACGGTATGCACGTGGTGGGCACCCACGAGCACGGCACCTTGGCCCTGGCCTTCTCGGAGGGGTCCGTCGACATCCGTCCCCTCGGCGTGCGGTGACGGAGGCGCAACTGTCCATCAGCATCGAAACCCATCAACTCTCACGACGTGGTGTGCGTCGGGTCCGGGCGTGGTTCGTCAGGGTTTGCTGGCAAGCTGGGGGGGTGAGAGTTTTCGGGACGACGTTGTTGATCACCGGGAAGGAGGAGCTGTTGGCCTCCCGTGTGGTGGAGGAGCGGCAGAAGGCCGCCCTCGTGGAGCAGCCGGGGGCGGATGTGAACCGGATCCACGCTTCGGAGCTGGCCGAGGTGATGCTGTCCGAAGTGGTCGGCGGGTCGCTCTTCTCCAGCCACATCGTTGCCATCATCGACGACGTCGGCTCGGTGCCATCCGATCAGGTGGAGCAGTTCATCGCCTTGGCGAAGGAACCCGGGCCCGATCTCTGTCTCATCCTCCACCATGAGGGTGGCGTCAAGGGCAGGAAGCTGCTGGATGGGCTGAAGAAGGCCAAGGTGGAGACGGTGGCCGTGGCGGCCCCCAAGGCACATGAACTGCCGGGCTTCTGCGTGGCGGAGGCCAAGCGTCACCGCATCCGCATGACGGGCGAGGCGGGTGGTGCGCTTGTGGAATCCATCGGCCACGACCTGCGGGCCCTCAGCGCCGCCGTGAGCCAGCTGGCCGCAGACGCGGACGGCGACGAGATCGATGCCTCCCTGATCCGGCGCTACTTCGCAGGGAGGGCGGAGGTCACTGCCTTCAAGGTGGCGGACCTTGCTCTCGCCGGCCATCGCCGTGCCGCCATTGAGCACTTGCGATGGGCCCTTCACACGGGGGCCGCTCCGGTGCTGGTGACCAGCGCCATGGCCAACGGGTTCCGGGGGATGGGCAAGTACCTCGCCGAGGAACGCAGCCGGATGAGCGACGCCGACCTGGGGCGAAAGATCGGGGTGCCCTACTGGAAGATTCGGGATTACCGGAACTGGTCCCGCGCATGGAGCCACCAGGGCATCGGAGACTCGATCAGGCTGATCGCCGCGGCTGACGCCGACGTCAAGGGTGCAGCCGTCGACGCCGACTATGCCCTGGAGCGCATGCTGCTGAGCGTCCTGTCCTGCCGCCGCAGCTGACCCACCCCTGGGGCATCAGGCGTCGTTGTGGGCATTCGCGGCAGCTTGCACGCGTGCGACGTGAGCCTCCCACCCAGCCTCGGGTTTCCACATGTTGGAGCTGGGCTCCCTGAGGCCCACCCGGCCGTCGATCGCCTCCCGGATGATGTCGGCATGTCCGGCGTGGCGCGAGATCTCGGCCAGGACGTGGATGAGGAGCTCCCCGAAGGTGGTGCTGCCCCGATTCCCCCACCAGGCCACCTGTCCCGGGGCGTCGAGCTCGAGTTCCTCGATGCTGCGATCCACCTCCACACCGACGTCGCGATAGAGCTGGAGCAGGCCGGGAGCAGACTCATCCCCCGCAGCGACGAAATCCCCGTTGGGATCGTTCTCGTAGTCCTCCCCGGGCAGCACCAGCGCTGAGGTCCTGCCCATCGAGGTGACGAGGTAACCGTGCTCCACCGACAGGCAGTGCTTGATCAGCCCCAGCAGATTCGTGCCGGTGGACGTGCGGGGCAGGCGCATCTCGTACTCGCCCAGCCCCTCCGCCTTCCAGATGAGTCCATCTCGAGTAGCCCGGAGGTGGCTGGCCAGGGTGTGCTTCGTTGACATGGATCCTCCTTTGCAGGACCATGCCAGCGTAAATCCTGGCCATCCAGGAAGCACCGGGATCCTCACATCGGCGCACCCTCTGCGCGATGTCCGCGCCCGGAAGGTGCGTGTCCCCGCGGGAGTCCCGCGCCACATGGACCGGCCAACGCCGTCGCAAAGACCGGCTCAGACGGTGGAGCCGCGCAGCGGCAGTCCCGCAGCGTGGTACATGGCGTCGAGCACCCGCATGGTGGCGATCGAATCCTGCGGGTCGGTCAGCACGGGCCCGCCGCCGCGCACCGCCGCGACGAAGGCCGTCAGCTGTGCGTCGTAGCTGGTGGGGGAGTAGGGAGCTGAGAACTCCTCCCGCTCACCGTCGAGATCCAGGACAACGGTGTTGCCGTTCTGGGGATGAACGAACCCGTCGACGCGCATCCGCCCCTCACTGCCCGTGAAGGTGGCTGACTGTTCCTCCTCGTCCTCCAGCAGGGAGGACGTGATGGTGGAGGCCACGTCGCCGAACGTCAGTTCGGCCGTCAGCGCTTCGTCGACGCGGGGGTCGCGGGCGGGACGGTGGGTGGCGGAGATGACCGTCGGCTCGGTGCCGAGCACGGTGCGCAGAAGGTGGACCGGGTAGCAGCCGAGGTCCATGGTGGCGCCGCCGCCGGTCTCGTAGAGATAGCGGATGTCGTCGAACCGCGGCAGGTTGATGTTGAACGCGGAGTCGGCCCGCTCCAGCCGGCCCAGGCGGGGGAGCAGGTCGGTCACGAGGTCCACCAGCGGGTGATACCGATAATGGAAGGCCTCCATGCAGACCTTGCCAGAGAGCCGCGCCTCCTCGGCCACGCGCTTTGCCTCGTCCGTGTTGTTGGTGAAGGCCTTCTCCAACAGGAGGTGCTTGCCGGCCCGGAGTGTCTCCACGGCCCAGTGGTGGTGGTGCGAGATCGGTAGCGGGACGTAGATGGCGTCGAGCGAGTCGTCGCCCACCACGTCGGCGTAGGTGGCGTGCACGGTGCCGATCCCGTGTTCCTCCGCGAATTCCTGCGCCCTGCCGATCTCGCGCGCGGCGACGGCGGCCACCTCAACGTCGGGGTTGCCTGCGGCCGGAGCCAGCAGGGCCTTGGGGGCGATTCCTGCAGCGCCGAGGATGCCGATGCGGATGGGGTGTGACACGGACGTCTCCTTCGTAGTGACCGGTCGTCCCAGTCTAGGGAATCGGTCTGGAACCGGGGTACGCGCAACAGCGCCGCAACCACCGAGTCGGGTCGCGGCGCTGTGAGAGGTTCAGCGGGTCAGCCCAGGGATGCCGCAGTGGCCGAGATGGCCGACTTGCGGTTGGCTGCCTGGTTGGAGTGGATGGCGCCCTTGCTCACGGCCCTGTCGAGCGCGCGGTTGGCGACCTTGGCCAGCTCCTGGGCCTTGTTGTTGTCGCCGTCGGCGACGGCCGCACGGAAGGCGCGCACGTGGGTGCGCAGTTCCGCCTTGACGGCCTTGTTGCGCAGACGAGCCTTCTCGTTGGTCTTGTTGCGCTTGATCTGGGACTTGATGTTGGCCACGTGGCCTCGCCTCACTTGTACTTGGGTGCTCGGTTCATGCGCGCGAACGCGCGACGATCCACGATACCCCTTCGCCGGGCACCGAGCCAAATTCGCGGATGGTTCGCCCGAAGCCACATTGGGCCCTCGCCGCACCAGGAGCTGGCGTTGTGGCCACGTAGGCTGTCCGTGAGAAGATGTCTTGATCAACAACCTCACACAAGGAACTCAATGACCGTACCGCGTCCCGGCAAGACTGACCCGGCGATCATCCGCAACTTCTGCATCATCGCCCACATCGACCACGGGAAGTCCACACTGGCCGATCGCATGCTGCAGTTGACCAACACGGTGGATGACCGCCAGATGCGGGCGCAGTACCTCGACCGGATGGACATCGAACGCGAGCGCGGCATCACCATCAAGTCGCAGGCCGTGCGCATGCCGTGGGTGGTGCGCGAGGGCGAGGGCAAGGGCGGCGCGGCGGTCCTCAACATGATCGACACCCCGGGGCACGTCGACTTCACGTAC
>CAZPSO010000099.1:0-8983 GCA_964588895.1 uncultured Tessaracoccus sp. | reverse complement strand
TGATCTTGCGCCCGAACATGTCCTTGCGGATCACGTCGGCGATGATGAGGATGAAAATCCACAGCAAGATGATGAAGACGATCTTGATCGCCGCGACGATGAGGTCCGACACGTTAGAACTCCGACGGCGCGTGCACCAGCATCCTCGTGTTGCCGATTTCGATCCTGGACCCCTCCACGAGTTCGGTGGACTGGACGCGCGACCCGTTCACGATGATCCCGTTCGTGGACCCCAGGTCCTCGATGGTGACGTGCGGATCTTCCTCCGACCCGGTGACCGTGATCATGGCGTGGCGACGAGAAACTCCGGGATCGTTGACGCGCAGGTCGGCGTCGGAGCCCCTGCCCACCACCAGACCCGGCGGAATCAGCGGATGGCGGACGCCAGCCACCTCCAGGACCAGCTTGCGCGGCTGTTTCCTGGCGGGGCGGCGGGCATCGGCATCAGAGGTGGACACAGCTTCGGACTGTACCCGCAACTGCCCGGTCGGCAGGGAGGAATCCTCCTCGTAGTCGATGGAGATGGGTCCGTTGAACACGTACTGGCGTTCAGCGGCGTGCTCCCGCAGGCCCGGTGTGATCTCTGTGTTCAGTGTCTTGCTGTAGGGGAACAGACGGTTGAAGTCGTGTGTTGAGAGGTGGACCGTGAAGTTGTTGGGCACCAGGCGTCGCTCACGGCTGAGCAGCTTTGCCTCCGCGTCGATCTCGCGCTGGATGGCTGCTGCAATTTCCACGGGTTGAACGTCACCCTTGAAGGTGCGGGCGAAGAACTTGTCCACGGCCTGGCCGATCTTCTTCTCGGTACGGTCGAAGACTCCCATTCGTCCCCCCTTCCTTGTCATGGTGGTGTGGCACCTAGAACCGCGGGCATATCTACGGCCAGTCTACTCATTCGGGCATTCCCGGCAGAATCCAGATGTGGGAATCCGCTTGCGCCGGGCTTCAGCGTTGTTGCTCCCAGCCTAAGTCAGACACGGATTGGGCGAGGGCTCCGAGGATTTCCTGGGCCCCGTCCATGGCGTTGATCTCACCTCGGTCCAGACGTGCCTCGACAAGGTCCGCCGTTCGTCGGACAGCGGGGCTGCTGCGCAGGGATTCCTGAATTGCCGCGCGAACCATGTTCCACAGCCAGTCGCGTTGCTGCTCGGCACGCCGTTGGGCAAGCTCGCCGGCTTCCTCGATCTCGTTGCGGTGCTTGACCACCGTTTCCCACACCTCGTCCAGCCCTGCGCCGGTGTAGGAGGAGCAGGTCAGCACGGGGGCTCGTCTTTTGCTGCCGGAGGTGATCAGCTTCATGGCGGTTGACAGCTCCCGGGCGGCGACGCGTGCCGCACCCTCGTTGTCGCCGTCGGCCTTGGTGACGGCGATCACGTCCGCCAGTTCCAGGATGCCGCGCTTGATGCCCTGCAGTTGGTCGCCGGTGCGCGCCACCTGGAGCATCAAGAAGGTGTCAACCATCCCGGAGACGGCCACCTCCGACTGCCCAACGCCCACGGTCTCCACCAGCACCACATCGAAACCGGCCGCCTCGAGCACCAGCATGGATTCGCGGGTGGCCCTGGCCACGCCTCCAAGGTGTCCCGCCGACGGGGAGGGTCGCACGAAGGCCTCTTCCCTGGCGGAAAATTCGCCCATGCGGGTGCGGTCCCCCAGGATGGAGCCGCCGGTCCTCGAGCTGGACGGGTCCACCGCCAGCACGGCCACCCGATGGTGGCGCTCGTCGATCAGCTTGATGCCCATGGCGTTGATGAACGTCGACTTCCCCGCCCCTGGAACGCCGGAAATACCCACGCGGAACGCCTTGCCCGTGTGGGGGGCCAGGATCTGGAGCAGTTCCTGGGCCACGACCCGATGCTGCGGCTTGGTGGATTCCACCAGCGTGATGGCCCGCGCGATGTGTCCCCGCGAGCCCTCGAGGATCTTGTCCGCCAGTTCGTCCGCTTTGAGGTTCCTCACCCTCGCCACCCTAGCCGCACCGGGCTGCCGCCCGCGCGGGACCCCGGGCAGATCCTGAACTGGGCAGGAGAGAGGCTCCGACGCGAGATCTTGGGCCGTCCTTGGCGCGGCGACACCGGTCCAGGGAATGTCTGGCGGTCTCCCAGCGTTGTACATAGGGTCGAGAAGCAACAAGGAGTGGCCATGACAAGCACCGCTGACCTCCAGCGCGCCATGCGCGCTGCCCAGTCCCCCAACAACCAGATCCGCATGAAGGCGGCCATCTGGCTGGAGTCCCTGGCTGACCACACCGTCGCCGGCGAGCTCGTGGACCTGCTGGTGGCGGAGGAAGACCCCTTCGTCCGGGAGACGCTCACCTGGGTGATCGTCGGCCAGGCTGATTCCACGCTGCCCCACCTGATAGATGCGCTCGAGGGCAACGATCCGTCTCGAGCCCAGGTGTTGCACGCCCTGAGCAAGATCGGTGACGCCTCCGCCGTGGAACACGTCCTGCCGCTGCTGGACGACCAGCATCCCGAGGTGGCCGCCAAGGCATGGTGGGTCCTGGGACGGGTTCAGGTGCCGGAGTCCGCTCCGCTCCTTGTGGAGCGATTGGGCATCGAGGCCGACGAGGAGCTCCGCACTGCACTCACCCGAGCCCTGCAGTACTTGGGTGAGCCGGCTGTGCCCGGTGTGGCCGAGGCCGTACGTTCGAGCAACCCGGCGGTCAGCCGCCATGCCGTGGAGGTGCTGGTGGCCATGGGCGAGCCGGCGATCGGCGCCCTTGATGCGTTGGCGGAGGCTGCACATGGGGACGACCGAGACGTGGCCGTGCTCGCCATGGAGGCCATGGTGCCGTTGGCGGACCCCAGCATCGACGAGTTGCTCGCGTCCTTCCGGGACGGCGAGGACCGTTGGCTCGCATCCGTGGCCGACTGGTTCCTCAGCGAACGCCGCGACCTCGCTGCGCGCGCCGAGCGCATCCAGACCCGCGCCCGCCGCTCCTGACGGTAGCCGTGCCCGCTAGGCTCGGCGCCAGGCGGACGAAGGAGTGTCGATGGCCGAAGCGCTGCCCAGACGCGTGGCCATCGTGGGCGCGGGACCGGCGGGACTCTTCGCCGCGCAGCATCTGGTGGCCCAGGACGACCAGCCCGTACTCGTCGACATCCTTGACCGACTGCCCACCCCCTTCGGACTGCTCCGCTACGGCGTGGCGCCGGACCACACCAGCATCAAGTCGGTGGCCACCACACTGGCCCGCACCTTCGAGTCGGACCGGGTCCGGTTCCTCGGCCACGTGGAGTTCGGTGTCGACGTGACACGGGAACAACTCCTCGATTCCTACGACGCGGTGGTCTACGCCGTGGGCGCCTCCGATGACCTTTTGATGAACATCGAGGGGGAACACCTTCCCGGCAGCGCGTCGGCGCGCCAGTTCGTGGCCTGGTACGGAGGTCACCCGGATGCCGTCCACCATTCGTTGCGTGGGGTCCGGTCCGTCGCATGCATCGGCGTTGGCAACGTGGCCGTGGACGTGGCACGGATCCTCGCCAAGGACGCCGGGTTGTTGCGCACAACCGACATGCCGGAAGACGTCCTGACGGAACTGGGAGCCTCCGAGGTGACCGATATCTGGCTCGTCGGCCGACGCGGCCCCGTCCACGCCAGCTTCACCACCAAGGAGCTGCGTGATCTCCTCGCCACCCCCGACCTGGACGTCGTCGTCGAGCCCGGCGCCCTCGAAGGGATCGACGAGACGGGCCTCGATCGTCGCACCAAGGCCAACCTGGCGATCCTCCGCGCCGTCGCCGAACGCCCACCGTCCGACGCTCCCGCGCCGGGGCGGACCCTGCACTTCGTCTTCTGGCACCGGCCGTTCGAGCTTCGGGGTGACGACCGCGTCACCGACCTCGTCCTGGAGGAGACCACCCTCGACCCGGCCGGAGGTGTGGTCGGAACCGGGGTGCAGCAGGTGATCCCGGTCCAACTCGTGCTGCGTGCGATCGGTTATCAGGGAGTCGCCCTGCCTGATGTGCCCTTCGACCCGGAGCGGGGGGTGGTGCCCAACAGGGCAGGCCGCGTCCTGGCACAGGGTGGTGAGCCCGCTCCGGGGGAGTACGTCACCGGGTGGATCAAGCGTGGACCCATCGGGGTGATCGGGACGAACAAGTCCGATGCGGGCGAGACCGTCTCCCACCTGCTGGACGACCTGGACACCCTTCCACGTCATGACGCGGACCCGCTCGAGCGACTGCAACTGCACGGGGTTCAGCCCACGACGTTCGACGACTGGCTGGCGATCGACGCCGCCGAGGTCGAACTTGGCCAGCAACTCGAGCGCCCCCGCGTGAAGATCGAGACGTGGCAAGAACTGATGCGCTTGGTCAAGGAGGAACGGCGCAGGACCGGCTAGCACCGATCCTGTGCGTCTCCCAGCCGGCATGTCACACATGGACCGACGAAACGTGCGCGCACCGGATCCGGCAGGCCACCGCTTCGACTGGTCGTGTGGCTCCCAGTGCGCGCGGCCCCTGGACGCGACCGCCCCGGAGTTGACCACGCGGGTTGCCGATGCGTCAGTGGGCTGGTCTAGCGTCATCCCCATGTATTGCACCGTCGCCATCAGCGGTTACCGGTCATTGCGCGACGTGTTGCTGCCCCTGGGTCGTCTGACGGTGGTCACGGGTCCCAACGGGGCCGGCAAGTCGAGCATCTACCGGGGCCTGCGGCTGCTGGCCGCCTGCAGCCGCGGCGAGGTGGTGGGTGCCCTGGCCCGGGAGGGTGGCCTGAACTCGGCGCTGTGGGCAGGCCCGGAGTCCCTGGCGGGAGCCCGTCGGGGTCATCAGGTGCAGGGCACGATGCGCAAGGGGCCGGTCTCGGTGAAACTGGGCGTCGGGGGAGCCGGTACGGATCCCGGCTATCTGGTGGACCTGGGCATCCCGGTGCAGTCACAGCACACCATGTTCAACCGGGATCCGGAGATCAAGCGGGAGGCGGTGTGGCGGGGCCCGGTGATGCGACGCACCACGTTGTCGGCCCGCCGCAAGCACGGCGAGGTGCACCTCCGTGAGGTCGATGACTGGGCCCCTGCGCCGGTTCGGCTCCCCGCCTGGACCTCCATGCTGGAGGAACTCGTCGACCCCGTCGCGTCCCCGGATCTTTGGCAGGTTCGACGTGAACTTGGGTCGTGGCGCTTCTACGACGGATTCCGGGTGGATGAACACTCGCCTGCCAGACGACCCCAGGTGGGCACGCGCACCAGGGTGCTCTCCGACGACGGATCCGACCTGACCGCAGCGTTGGCCACTATCGGCGAGTCGGGACACGTCGACCTGGACCGGGCGGTGGCCGACGCATTCGAGGGATCACGGTTGGGTTTCGGCGACGTGGCGGGGTTCCTCGACCTGCAACTGAGGCAAGCGGGCATGCTCAGGCCGCTGCGCGCCCCGGAGCTCTCGGACGGGACCCTGCGCTATCTGCTCTGGCTCGCGGCGCTCCACTCCCCGCAACCACCCGCCCTGATGGCGCTCAACGAACCCGAGACCAGCCTCCACCCTTCGCTCGTTCCACCGCTGGCGCGAGCCATCGTCGAAGCATCGGGACGGACGCAGGTGGTGGTGGTCACCCATTCCCGGGCGCTGCTCGATGCGATGGTCCACGAGATCGGCCAGGAAGCGGACCCGGGTGGGGAGGTGCCGCCGCTGCAGGTGGTGGAATTGGTGAAGGACTTGGGCGAGACCCTGGTGCAGGACCAGGGGCTTCTCACCCGGCCGACATGGGAGTGGGGGCGTCGCTGAGCCTCGGCGATGCCGCACGTGGCCCGGCGTCATGGGGAGAACAGTGCCTCGCCCGTGACGGTTAGCTCCTGCGTTGAGCCTTCACTCGTCGAGGTCGACGTCGGGGAGTTCTTCGTAGCGACGATCCGGGTAGCGCTCGTAGTACTCGTCCACCCCGTCGGTTTGCAGCGCCCGCGCCAACTCCGCCATGCGTCCCGTGTCCACCACCACGACGGACTGGTCGCCCACCTGGCCGATGCCGGTGATGGGGGCCTGCAGCATGCGCACCCCGTCGCCGCGATCGATGCCGCGCAGCGACGTGGCCAGGCCGGCAACGTAGGTGGTGTCCAGCCCTTCGTCGACAGTCAGCGCATTCGCGAAGGTGTTGACCACCTCGGAGAACCTCTCTGGGTTGGTGAGCGTCTCCGGGGTCAGTATCTTGCGGATGATCGCCTGGACGACTGTGCGTTGGCGGTACGCACGGTCCAGGTCCCCGTTGGGTAGTTGGTAGCGCTCCCGTACGTAGGTGAGGGCCTCCTCGCCGGAGATCGTGATTTCACCACTGGGGAACCGTGTGCCCCTGCTGGTGGTCTCCCAGGGGTTGTAGACGGTGACGCCGCCGAGGGCGTCGGTGAGCCGGATGAAGCCCTCGAAGTCGATGGCGGTGGTGTGGTCCATCCGCACGCCGGTGAGGTTCTCCAGCGTCTCCACGGTGAGCGCGGCGCCGCCGTAGGAGTAGGCCCAGTTGATCTTCCCGTTGCCGTGGCCGGGGATGTTCACCCACATGTCGCGAGGGAAGGAGATGAGGTAGACACGCTCGCGGTCGCCCGTCAGGTGGGCGATCATCAGGGTGTCGCTGCGTCCGGTGTAGTCCTCGGCGCGTGCGTCGGATCCCATCAGCACGAAGTTGACGGCCCTGTTGGCCGTCTCAGGGCGCTGCGGTGCGCCTTCCGGGCGGCCCTCGTACTCCTGGGGGTTCAGCTCGGGGTCGCGTTCGATCCGCTCGACCGCGTTGAATGCGGTGCCCCCGTAGTAGGCGGCGATACCGAGGGGGATCAGCAGGATGAGCGCCAGCAGGCCTATCAGGATCAGCCCGGGGCGGCCTTTGCGACGGCGTTGCGGTGGCGCATCCTCGTCCTGGTCGAATACGTCGAGACCATCGCTATCGTCGGTCATGGGGCTCCTCCCCTCCGCTATGAGCTTCAATTATGCCCCGAGGCGGCTCCCAGTCCCGACTCGGGGGCGCGCCGTCCCCCGTTTTCCGGCCAGGCCCAGGACCGCCGCAGCCCTCAGTCCTTCTCCAGGAAATCCGTGAGGTACTCGCGGAGCCGGGCATCCGCGTCCGCGGGGGTGAACCCGGTGCCCTTCAGCTTGTCCAGGGACAGGGTGCTGTGCCGGGGACGCCGGGCCAGGTTCCTGTCCCTGCCGTAGTCCTCGGTGGTGGTGCGGGAAACCGTCGCGGTGGTCTCGAGCAGCTCGAAGGTGCGGCGGGCAATGTCGAACCATGTGACGACGGGGCCTTCGTTGGTCATGTTGTACGTGCCGTATGGAGCCCCCGTCTCGACCAGGTGCCCGATCGCCGCGGCGAGGTCGTCGGCGAACGTCAGCCGTCCGAACTGGTCGTCCACCACGTCGGGACTGATGCCGCGGCTGGCCAGGGACGCCATGGTGCGGACGAAGTTGTCGCCGTCCCCGATCACCCAGCTCGTGCGCAGGAGGTAATGGCGGGGCCAGGTTCCCACGAGGGCCTCGGCTGCGGCCTTGGTGGCGCCGTAGGCGCCCAGGGGGGAGACAGGTTCGTCCTCGGTGTGGATCTCGGTGGTGCCGTCGAACACGTAGTCACTGGAGAGGTGCACCAGCGTGAGCCGGTGACGACGCGCGGCCTCCACCAGCTGGGCCGTTCCGGTCACGTTGACGGCCCATGCGCTGCGCTTGTGCTCCTCGGCGCCGTCGACGGCGGTCCATGCGGCGGCGTTGACCAGCAGCTCCACGCCGTCGAAGTCAAAGCCCTCCACGTCGGTGATGTCGAGTTCGTCGCGCCCCAGGAAGTCGGCGTCCGGGAACACCGTGCGCAGGGCCCTTCCCAGTTGGCCCCGGGCTCCGGTGACCACGATGCGGGCGGGGGCGAACGGGGCCACGTCAGCCAGGCGTGGGTGGTGCTGGTCTGCTTCGGACAGGATGGCCTCGGACAGGGGGATCGGCCATTGGATCGCCGCGGTCTCGTCCGCCAGGTTGAGGTAGGTGTACTTGTTGCGTGCCTCGGGCGACCAGTGCTGGTTGACCAGGTAGGAGTAGGTGGTGCCGTCCTCGAGTGCCTGGTAGGAGTTGCCCACACCACGGGGAACGAAGACCGCGGTGGCCTGGTCGACCTCCACGGTGACCGTGCGACCGAACGATTCGCCCGCCCGGAGGTCTACCCATGCGCCGAAGACGCGGCCCTGGGCCACCGAGACCAGTTTGTCCCACGGTTCGGCATGGAAGCCTCGGGTGACGCCGGCGGTGGTGTTGTGGCTCATGTTGTGCTGCACCGGTCCGAAGTCCGGCAATCCCAGGGTGGTCATCTTCCCGTGGTGCCAGTTCTCCTTGAACCAGCCCCGCGAGTCCCGGTGCACCGGGACCCGAACCACCAGGAGTCCGGGGATCGCGGTCGTGCTGACGTGGATGTCGTCCACTTGTCACCTCTCCTGGCCCGCGGGCCAACCCAACGTGCTTCCAGGGGGTTACTGCCCCTTGGCGGCGTACCTGGCCTCCGTGGCCGACTTCATGGGCCGCCACCAGTCCTCATTGTCCCGGTACCAGGCGATCGTGTCGGCCAAGCCCCGGCGGAAGTCCTGGTATTGGGGCGACCAGTGGAGTTCCTCGCGCAGTTGGGTGGAGTCGATGGCGTAGCGCAGGTCGTGGCCGGCACGGTCCGTGACATGGTCGTAGGCGTCGCGGGGTTGATCCATCAGTTCCAGGATCAGCTCGATGACTGTCTTGTTGTCGTGCTCGCCGTCGGCGCCGATCAGGTACGTCTGCCCGATGCGGCCGGCGGTGATGATGCGCCACACAGCCGAGTTGTGGTCGTCGACGTGGATCCAGTCGAGGACGTTGAGTCCGGCGCCGTAGAGTTTGGGGCGGATACCGTCGATCACATTGGTGATTTGGCGGGGGATGAACTTTTCGACGTGCTGGCGCGGCCCGTAGTTGTTGGAGCAGTTGGAGATGGTGGCCTGCACTCCGAAGGAGCGGACCCAGGCACGAACCAGGTGGTCGCTGGCAGCCTTCGACGC
>CAZPSO010000098.1:0-9146 GCA_964588895.1 uncultured Tessaracoccus sp. | reverse complement strand
CTACGAGGCGAATTCCTCGCCGGCGGAGGGCAGCAGGCGGACCTCCAGGGCGGGGCGCAGGGCCTTGCGGAGCTCCACCCGGCTGGACAGGTCCAGCTTCGAGAGGCAGTTGGTGACGTGGTACTCAACGGTGCGCACGCTCAGGAACAGGGAGGTGGCGATCTCGCGGTTGCTGCGGCCCTGCGCCACCTCCAGGGCGATCTGCCGTTCCCGTGAACTCAGCTCACTGAGGAGGCGGTAGGCCTCCTCCCGCAGGACATGGACCTGCGCGTCGGCGGCCGGTGGGCTCTTCAGGGTCAGGTGCGAGAGGTTGTGCCCCGGGGCGTCCTGGGAGCGACCGATGGCCTCGGCCAGTGCCTTCGACTTCTCGTACATGGTGGTGACCCCGCACCGCAGGAACACCGCGGCAGCCTCCCGCGCCAGCTGGGCCCCGGCCGCGTGGTGCGGGGCAAGTTCGGGATGGTTGAAACACAACTCGGCCACATCCGAGGCCGCGAACGCGCGGAACAGGGCGTGGCCGCCGCCCGGGTTGGCTACCGCGCCGGGTCGGACCGGCGGCAAGGAATCCAACAGTTCGATGGTGCGTGACAGCTCCTGGTGGGTGCGGCGGATGTCGCGCCCGGTCCAGCTGAGCGTGGCATTCAGGGTCTGCTGGATGGCGTCGCGCAGATCCGCGTGCAGCGGCCCCGCCTCCACCTCGATGCGTTGCTGCAGGGGAGGCACCAAGTGCGCCCGGCCGGTGAAGATCAGCGAACGTGCATAGAACGCCACGTAGGTGTGACCGACGTGCGCCCACCCGTAGCGCACGGCGTCCACCCGGGAGAGGTTTTCCACCACGGCCTCGTGGTCCTCCTCCACCAGCGCCTCCATGGCCCGGGCGAACCAGATGGAGACATCCACCACCTCGCTGCGGTGCTGGTTGCGGGCCTCCACCAGCTTCAGCAAGGCATTGCCGACGTCCTTCTCGCCGCGCGCCAGAGGAACCAGTGCGGCTGCAGCGTGGGACAACAGCACGCCGGCGTCCTCCGGCAGCAAAAGGCTGTCCTCGATCGCGTCGGTGAAATGTTGCTGCGCCTCGTCCCAGTACGCCGACTGGAACGCAATCAGTCCCAGTTGCGCCGACAGATGCACCTGGAACTCTTCGTCCAGCCGACGGCGCGACAGCGCCCCGTGCAGCATGGTGTGGGCGGTGGCCAGGTCGCCCAGGCGCCTGATCATGGCGCCGGTGACGCCGGCGACGGTGTCGTAGACCCGCTCGGTGCCGGGTATCTCCTCCAGCTCGCCCAGAAGTCCCCGCAGCTCGTCGGTGGCCATGCCGAACATACGTGGGTCGCCGTGACGCAGGGCAGACCACAGCCGCAGCAAGGCATCCAGCGAGACCACTTCGGCCAGCCCCCGGCTGCGTTCCGGGCCAGGTGGCATGCCCTCGATGGCCGAGCGGACCGGCGCCAGATGGTTCAGTGCGATGTTGATCACCGGGGCCAGCGTGCGGAACTGGCCCTCGGCGTAGCCGACGCGTCCCGCCTGCACCAGCGAGTGGCACAGCAGCAGCGTGCCGGTGGCGCTCTCGTCATCGGGGAGGGTGAAACCCTTGCTCAGATCGCTCAGCGCCGACTCCAGGTCTCCCTCACCGAGCCGCAGGCATGCCGTCGCGGCAGAAACCACCCGGCTGGCGGGAGCGCGCTCCAGATGGGCGCGGATGTCCGGCAACAACCCGGTGGGCTCGGCATGCAGCGCGGCGCGCACGGCCAACGCCAGCACGCGCTGCTCGTCGGTGAACCACAGCGCCCACCTCAGCTTGCGGAACGCACCCTCGGGGCGGCGCTCCTGCAGTGCCCTGGTGGCCGCGGTCACCAGCTCCTCCACCAGTTGCGTCACCCGGTCCGGGTCGGGCGCCAGGAGGAGGGCCTGAACCCGGTGGTTCAGGGCATTGACACCCTCCGTGCGGGTGCTCAGCAGCTGGTGCAGGTGAACCCTCTCGTCCACCGGCAAGTGTTGCTCCAGCAACGGCGCCAGCTGTGGGTGCATGATGGCCACGTCGGCGGAATCCGGCTTGGCGATGACCAGGCCCGTCTCCAGCAGGCCGGCCACGTCCATGGCGCCCAGGCCCTCCTCCCTCATGGTGGCCTGTACCAGCGCCAGCCGCAGCGGCACCCCCGCCACTGCCAGCAGCGACACGGCGAACCGCTGGGGGCGTTCCAGCGAATCCAGTGAGGAGACCAGCGCGTTGGTGAAGATGCGCTGGCTGCCGTCGTGCATGGAATCCAGGGCCGACAGGGCTGATGAGAGCTGTCGCTGGTTGGCCGGAGCCGTGGTCAGCCAGTTGGTCACGGTGTAGAGCAGCAGCGGCACGCCACTGGTGGCCTCGTGCACGATCCGGGCGGTGCGACCGGAGATGGGCACCTGCAGCCGGGTGGCCAGCGCCTCCTGGACGCCCTGGACCGTCAACGGCTTCAGTGTCAGCTGCACGCCGCGCCTGCCCGAGGCGAGCAGCTGCTCGATCCGGTCGACGAAGCGGCTCTGGTGATGGCGGTAACTGATCACCACCAACGCGCCGGGCTGCTGCAGGTCGCGGGCTGCACGCCACAGCACCTCCGCGGAGAGCGCGTCCAGCCACTGCACGTCCTCGATCACCAGCACGTGACGACCCGTCATGCTGTGCACCACGTTGAGGACATGGTGCACCAGGTCTTCGACGTTGTCGCCCACCTTCTGCGGGCGTTGGCCCGTCAGTGCGGCGAGCAGGCGCTTCACGGCAGAACCCGGAACGTCTTCGTCCGTGGGATCCAGCTCCACCACCAGGTGGTGCCACGTGGGCAGGCTGGCCAACAAGTGATTGATGAGGGTGGTCTTGCCGATCCCGGGAGGTCCTTCCAGCGCGACGTACTGCTGCAGCACCTCAACGCGCGGGATGAGGGCAGCCAGCTGGGCTGCCTCGTACGCACGACCGGCTGGCGGTCGTGGCTGGACTCCTGATGCCTCCATTGTCGGCTTGTGGCCTCCACCCTGACTGGCAACGGGGGGCGGCCCCCGGGCTTGTAGTCAGTCAAGCTACACGAGTCCCATCCCTCGTCAGAGGGGTCAACCAGATGGTAGGCACCCGGCGTCGGAACTCCTGGCCTGCGGTCAAGAAGCAGTCGACTTGCGCGACTCCCTCGGGCGGGCCGAATCCTCCTCTTCCTTCTCGTCTGCGGATTTCGATGTGCGGGAGCGTTCGATGCTCGCCTGCAGTGCGGCCATCAGGTCGATGACCTCGCCGCCGGTGTCTGTCTCCTCTTCGTCCACCACGGGCGTGGTGACGGTGTCGCCTTCCTCGATCTTCCTGTCGATCAGGGCCTGCAACTCTTGCTGGTATTCGTCGACGTAGTCCTCTGGGTTGAAGTCGCTGGCGAAGCTGTCCACCAAGGTGGCTGAGAGCTCCAGCTCCCGGTCACTGACCTTGACGTCGGCCTCCAGCGAGGGGAACTTCGCCTCGCGCAGTTCGTCGGACCACAACAGCGTCTGCAGCATCAGCACCCCCTCACGGACCCGCAGGGCCGCCAGGTGGGTGCGCTGCCGCAGGGAGAACTTCACGATGGCGGTCCGGTCAGTTCGCTCCAGCGTCTTGCGCAGCAATACGTAGGCCTTGGGCGACTTGGAGTCCGGCTCCAGGAAGTAGGGCCGGTCGAACGTCACCGGATCCACCTGATCACTGGGGACGAACTCCACCACCTCGATCTCGCGGCTGCGTTCCGCCGGAAGGTTCTTGAAGTCGTCGTCGCCCAAGACGATGGTGTTCTCGCCGTCGACGAAGGCGCGGTCGATGTCGGCGTAGGGCACCACTTCGCCGCAGACCTCGCACGTGCGCTGGTAACGGATCCGGCCGCCGTCGGCATTGTGCACCTGGTTGAGGGGCACGTCGTGGCTCTCCGTGGCGGAGTAGACCTTGACGGGCACGTTCACCAAACCGAAGGTCACCGCACCCTTCCAGATCGCTCGCATCCCACCAGTAAACACCCTCGTGCAGGTTTGGACAGGATTATTGACGAGCAGAGTGATCAATTGCGAAAGTCGCGAAAGTTGCTTGCCAACCCATAACCATCGGGCCCGTTGCGAGGGCTGTCACCGCCGCCGCCGCCATTGGCGCCGCGCGGGTATCGCACCCCGCTCTGAGGGGTTGTCTACTGTGTACCCATGGCCCAGGGACAGCTCGTGCAGGTGGACCACCACCGCCTGCGCCTGACCAACCTCAACAAAGTGCTCTACCCCGCCACGGGCACCACCAAGGGTGAGGTGGTGGACTACGCCTCCCGGATCGCGACGGTGATGCTGCCGCACCTGGCGCGTCGGCCCATCACGCGCAAGCGCTGGGTGGAGGGCGTGGGCACACCGCAGGAGCCACGTGAGGCGTTCTTCGTCAAGGAACTGGAATCCGGCGCCCCCAGCTGGGTGGCGCGCGGCACAATCCAGCACAGCAGCGCCCCCAAGGACTACCCGATCGCCGTGGAGCGAGCCACCCTGGTGTGGCTGGCGCAGATGGCCAGCCTGGAGCTCCACGTCCCGCAATGGCAGTTCGCGCCGGACGGCGCACCGCTGCTCCCCGACCGACTGGTGCTCGACCTGGACCCCGGACCTGGCGTGGGCTTGCCCGAGTGCGCGCAGGTGGCAGCGTGGGCCCGCGACATCCTCACCGACATGGGCCTGCCGCCCGTACCCGTCACCAGCGGCAGCAAGGGCATCCACCTGTACTCGTGGCTGCCCGGCGAGCAGACCAGCGACCAGGTCTCCGCCGTGGCCCGTGAACTGGCCCGCGCCATGGAGGCCGACCACCCTGACCTGGTGGTCAGCACCATGTCCAAGTCAGCCCGGCCAGGGAAGGTGTTCATCGACTGGAGCCAGAACAACGGCAAGAAGACCACCATCGCCCCCTACTCCCTGCGCGGGACCCCGGAGCCGTTCGTGGCTGCCCCCCGCACATGGGAGGAGTTGCTGGAGCCCCGCCTGCGGCACCTGCGGTTCGACGAGGTGCTGGCCAGGGTGGAACGAGTGGGTGATCCGCTGGCGCCGATCGCCAACGTGGGCACCGACGGCGGAGCCCTCCAGCGCTACATCGACAAACGCAATGCCGGCAGCACCCCCGAACCGGTCCCCTCGTCCCCGCAGGCGCCCGCCAGCGACGGAGGAGAGCTGTCCTTCGTGATCCAGGAACACCACGCCACCCGGCTGCACTTCGACCTGCGTCTGGAACGCAACGGCGTGCTGGTCAGCTGGGCCGTACCCAAGGGCGTGCCCCGCACCTCCGACGTCAACCACATGGCCATCCAGACCGAGGACCACCCCCTGGCCTACGGCAGCTTCGAGGGCACTATCCCCAGGGGCGAATACGGCGGGGGTGAGGTCACCATCTGGGACTCCGGAACCTACGAACTGGAGAAGTGGCGAGACGACGAGATCCTGTTCACCCTGGTCGGAAAGCGCCAGGGGCGGGTGCGATGCGTGTTGATCCGGACCGAGGGGGCAGGGGAGAAGTCGATGTGGTTGCTCCGCCGCACCAAGAACGATGCCGCGGGGCGCCCCCAGCCGGCGGCGGACGAGGACGGCAGCCCCGTGGCAGGTGAGGACCCGACGCCTGTTCCTGAGCCCGCTCGACCTGCGAGAAACAAGGCGCCTGGGCTCGTCGAACGGCGCGCCGCCGAAGACCACGAACCCGACCCAGTTGACGGGCCTCCCGCCCGACCCGAGTGGCTCAAGCCGATGCTGGCCACCATGGGCAACCCGGCGCGGGCGCACGCCCTGGCCCGGCGCGCCGGCCGCGCCTGGGTGGAGCTGAAGTGGGACGGGATCCGGGCGATCGCCATGTGGGCCGAGGGGGCGCTGACGCTTCGTTCCCGTAGTGGGGCGGACATCACCGCGCGCTACCCCGAACTCACCGGCCCGGGTGCGGCCGAGGTCGGGGCGGGGACCGCCGTCCTCGACGGTGAGATCGTGGCACTGGATCCCCAAGGCAGGCCCGACTTCGGGCTGCTGCAACGCCGGATGAACCTGGTCAACGCCTCCGAGATAGCCCGGGAGGCCCGCAGGACGCCCGTGCGGCTCTACCTCTTCGACGCACTGCAGGTGGATGGGCAGGCCCTGGTGGACCGCCCCCTCTCGGAACGCCGCGAGATGCTGGAACGCGTCGCGATGCGGGCGGGGGAGTCCGTCATGGTCCCGCCGGTCTTCGATCACATCGACGCCACCTTGGCCGCTGCCGAAGAACACAACCTGGAGGGGATCATCGTCAAGGACCCCCGGTCGATCTACCGCGCCGGACAGCGCTCCGAAGAGTGGCTGAAGGTCAAGATCACCCGCACCGCCGACGTGGTGATCGGCGGCATCCGCCGCAAGGAGGGAGCCCGCGGGGCCACCTTCTCCTCGCTGCTGCTTGGCATCCCTCAGGACGGGTCCACCGCGGACGTGGGACATTCCGACCACCAAGAGGGCTTTCCTGGCAACGCGCTGCCAGAAACGGGGACTTCCGTGTCGAATCCTCCCAGCGGTGAGTCCTCACCGCCGGGCACGAGGCCGTTGAGGTATGTGGGCAGGGTGGGCAGCGGCTTCAGCGACCGCGTGCTGCGGGAACTGACCGAGTCCTTGGTGCCGTTGGTGACCACGCAGAGCCCGTTCATCGACGTGCCGGGCATCGACGCCCGGGACGCGATCTGGGTGCAGCCTGTGCTGTGGGCGCGGGTGGAGTACGCCGAGCGCACAGCAAGCGGCGCGCTGCGCCACGCCCGCTGGCGTGGCCTGCTCAACCAGGCTGACACGCCACCCGTGGGATAGGTGGGGGTGGGGCCTGCTGCACCTGGATGGCCGCGGCGCGATGCTTCGGCGGAAATGCCCTCGGGCAGGGGTTTCTCAGGTGGTCAGGGAGCGCAGGTGGGCAAGCCCGTCGCGAAGGTGGTCCAGTAACCCGCCGTTCCAATGCCCCTTCACCGAGATGTCGCCGCGGTAACCGCCCTCGCGCAAAGCGGTGATGAACTCGGTGAGCGGCCAGTCGCCCTGACCGGGTGCACTGTGTCCGGTGTCGGTCAGGTGAACATGGCCGATCCAGGGGGCGAACCGGGACACTGTCGCCAACGATTCGCCCTCGGTCATGAGGTGGTGGAGATCCGCCACCACGCGCACGTGGAAGAGCTCGTTGTCCTCCAGGAAAGCCACCGTCTCGGCGATGGTGTTCAGCACATTGGATTCCGTACTGGTGAGCGGTTCCACCACCAGCTCCACCCCGTGGCGGGAGACCACCTCGTGCACCATGCGCACCCGGTCGCCCAACTGCCGCAGGGCAACGCGCCGGGGGAGGTGCTCCGGGATGCTCCGGGCAGTTCCGCTGCCCAGAACCAGTTTGGCTCCCGGTTCTGCCGTCTTGGCCATCTCAGCCATGACCACCTCGACGTAGGACCGGATGAACAACACGTTCATGGAGGGATCGGCCAGTCGGAAGCTGGGTGGAAACAGGCCGGCGAACGCGGGCGCCGGCCCGGAAGGGATGAACTCCGGATTGGCCACCCACTGGCCTTCCTGCTCCACGACCAGGTTTCCCACGACCAGGGGCTCGATGTAGTCGGCCCCAGCCGCCAACGTCGCTTGGGCGTCTTGGTGCAGGGCTATCACGCCGAGTCGCATGGTTGGATCGCCTTCTTCCTGGTGCGGGTGGATATCCAACCCGACCCACGCTTCGTGGGTGCTTCGGTGGTCGGCAGACCGAGACGGCCGCCTATTCTCGGGGCTGCAGCTGTTCCGTGTCGGCGCCCAGGGCGTGACGGGGAGTGTCCACCAGCGACTCGTCGACCGTGGGGTCGGAGTCGTGGTGGTGGGCCTGTTCGATCTGGGCCGCGGTGGGCTTGGGGACCTGCTGTGCCAGGTACCAGCGTGACAGGCGGGCCCGCCAGGGGCCGACCTCCACCTTGCGAGCCACACCGCGGGAGTCCATCCCGCTGTCCTGCTCGAGCGGGGGGTACTGGGTGTGTTGCGTGAGCAGGAACTTCTCGTCCTCGCGGATCGGCAGGTGCGGTTCCGAGAAGGCGCCGTCGGGGGACTGCTGGATGATGGCCGTTTCCGAGCCGTGCAGCACCCGTTCGCGGTCCCTTCGCTGCAGGCCCAGGCAGATGCGACGCGTGATCATGAACGCCAGTACCGGCAGCACGAAGACCGCGATCCGTAGGAAGATGGTGATGGCGTTCAGGTTGAGCGCGAACCTGGTGGCGATGATGTCGTTGCCGCCACCCACCTGGAACAGGGAGAACCAGACGATGCCGGCCACACCGAAGGCGGTGCGGGTGGGCGCGTTGCGGGGACGGTCCAGGAGGTGGTGCTCTCGCTTGTCACCGGTGATCCAGGCCTCGATGAAGGGCCACAGCGCCAGGACGCCGAACAGCAGACCCATCATGCCCACGCCTGGCAGGAACACACCCCAGTTCCAGGTGGTGGCGCCCCAGTGGCTCTCCCAGGCCGGCATGATCCGCACGGCACCTTCCACCCAGCCCAGATACCAGTCGGGCTGGGCGCCGGCGGCCACCTTCGATGGGTCGTAGGGCCCATAGACCCAAATCGGGTTGATCTGGAACAGCCCGCCCATCAGCACCAGGAAACCGAAGACGATGAAGAAGAATCCGCCGGCCTTGGCCATGTAGACGGGGAACAGCGGGTAGCCCACCACGTTGTTCTGCGTGCGGCCGGGCCCGGGGAACTGGGCGTGCTTGTGGTAGACCACCAGCGCCAGGTGCGCGGAGATCAGACCCAGCAGGATGCCGGGCACCAGCAGGATGTGCGCCATGTAGAACCGGGGGATGATCAGATCGCCCGGATACTCCCCGGCGAACACGAAGAACTCGGCCCAGGTGCCGACGATGGGGATCGATCTGATCAACCCGTCGGCGAATCTCAGTCCGGTGCCGGAGAGCAGGTCGTCGGGCAGCGAGTAGCCGGTCATGCCAGCGATCAGCGACAGCGACATCAGGCCGACGCCGATCAGCCAGTTGATCTCACGCGGCTTGCGGAAGGCACCCGTGAAGAACACGCGCAGCATGTGCGTGAACGCGGCTGCGATGAACAGCAGCGCAGCCCAGTGGTGGACCTGACGGATCAGCAGCCCGCCGCGCACGTCGAAGCTGATGTCCAGCGTGGAG
>CAZPSO010000097.1:0-9181 GCA_964588895.1 uncultured Tessaracoccus sp. | reverse complement strand
ATGCGGTGACGGGTGGGGCGTCAGGCCATCACCTCCAGTTGCTCGCGGGTGATGGGGCTGGCCAGGGGGAAACCCTTGGCGTAGCGCTCCAGCTCGTCGAGCACCTTGCGGCTCATCCGACGGGTCTCGTTGCCCTGGGAGCCGGCTATGTGGGGCGTGAGCACCACGTTCGGCAAGTCATAGAGGATGGACTCCGACGGGAGGGGCTCGGGTTCAGTGACGTCGAGGATGGCGTTGAGGCGACCCGAGGCGCATTCCGCCTCGAGCGCCCGGGTGTCCACCAACGCACCGCGGGCCGTGTTGATCAGGGTGGTGCGGTCGGCCATGAGGGCAAGTTCCCTGGCGCCGATCATGAGCTGGGTCTCCGGGAGGGAGGGGGCGTGGATCGACACCGTGTCGGAATCGGTCAGCAGTTGGTGGAGGGAGACGGGCTCCGCGCCCGCGGCGCGGATCTCGTCGGGGTCCACCAAGGGGTCATGGACGAGGACGGTGACCTCGAGCGTGCGCAGCAGGTCCACCACACGACGTCCGATCCGGGAGTAGCCGATGATCCCGATCGTCTGGTCCAGGTTGCTGAGGGGGCCGAAGTTGTCCCGGTAGTCGAGCCATCGGTCGCGTCCGGATCGTGCGGCTGCCGCGATGAAGGGCACCTTCTTCCCGCCCATGATGATGGCGGCCAGCGTGTACTCGGCTACGGGAATGGCGTTCTGGTCCGCACAGTTGCTCACCTGAATGCCGCGCTCCCACAGCACGTCGCTGACCAGCCGCCGCACGGTCCCTGCCGCGTGGAGCACCAACGCCAGTTTGGGGGCGTGGTCGAGGACCCGGGCGTCCAGGGTGGGGCAACCCCACGACGTGATCAGCACCTCGGCGGTCGCGAGCTGGGCTCGCGCCTCCGGCGTGTCAAGACGAGTGTGGTAGACGGGCTCGCCCACCTCTGCCAGGAGCTGGAGCTGAGCCAGTTCGTCGTGGCCGAACTGGTCGCGGTAGGCCTGGGGGCGCATCACCATCAGCGCCCGTGGGCGGCGCAGCACGGAGCCGCGGGGGCTGCTGCGCACCGGCTCGGCTGCGGCTATATCGAAAGAATGCACTGGGCTCCTCGACTATGAGGCGGACGGGGATCATTCAATTTTGCGGTTCGCATGTCGCCAACTATGGAACATGTTTCACAGACTGTACGAACAACGAGTCGCAGAGTCAAGGGCTTACGAGAAAATGTTTTGATCGCCCCGTCAACGGCCTCCGCTCGGGAAGGGCTTCAGCGACTGGACAGGGGGTTCACGGAGTCGCGTACCACCACGTGGGTGCCGATTTCGACCACCTGGTCGCTGGCGTCCGCGCCGTGCATGGCCATGCGAACAGCCGTGCGGCCCATCTCGAGCTGTGGGATGTGCACGGTCGTGAGGGCGGGATAGAGGTCCTTGGCGAGGGCGATGTCGTCGAATCCCACGACGGAGAGCTGGTGCGGCAGCGAGCGGCCCGCCGCGCGACCGGCCGCCAACACGCCCGCAGCCATCTCGTCATTGGCCGCGAAGATGGCGCTGACGTCAGTGTCCGTGATGAACTTCCGTCCGTAATATGCACCGGCCTCGCGCTCCATTCGCGCGGTGATGATCAGGGACTCGTCGACCTCCACGCCGAACTCCCCGAGGGCCCGGCGGTACCCCAGGGCCCGCCGGGTGGCGGTGGCGTAGCGGTTGGGGCCTCCCAAGTGCGCGATGCGCCTGTGCCCGTTGGACAGCAGGTAGGTGGTGGCAGCGAAGGCCCCGGCCTCGGCGTCGTAGTTGACGACGGCAACGGGAGCGTCGGCCGGGCCGTCCCAGGGCCGGCCGCAGAGGACGAGCCGGGAGCCGCTGCGGCTCAGGGCTTCCGCCCGGTCGGCCAAGGCGGCGCGGTGTTCAGGGCTCTCCTCGATGCCTCCGATCAGGATGATCGCCTCCACGTCGCGCTGGAGCATCATGTCCACCAGTTGCAGTTCGCGCTCGGCCTGACCGGCCGTGGTGCTCACCAGGACACCGAAGCCCGCCATCCGCGCCTGTTCCTCGATCCCGGAGCAGATGCTCATGTAGAACGAGGAACGCATGTGCGGTATCGCCACGGCAACGGCCCCGTCCAGCGTCGTCAGTGCCTTGGTGGTGGGAGTCCGGTAGTCGAGGTCCTGGACGGCGCGCATCACCTTCTCGCGGGTGGCCCGTGGTGCGCGGTATGCGTCGTTGAGGATGCGGGACACGGTGGCCACGGAAACCCCGGCGTGCGCCGCGATGTCGCGCACGGTGGCGCGCTTGCGTGCTTCGTCACTCACGAGTTCCCCTTCGACTCCCTGTGACTAAACATGTTACATGCAGGATGCTCCGTGGCTCCACCCGCCCCCGCCATTGAGGCGCACTGTGAACCCGCCAACCGGCATGCCGGAGGCCGTGCCGGGCCGAATCGGGCAGGATCAGTTGTTGCCGCCGCCGGGCGGGTTGCCACCCTGGCCGGGTGGGTTCCCGCCCTGGCCGGGTGGGTTCCCGCCCTGGCCGGGTGGGTTCCCGCCCTGGCCGGGTGGGTTGCCGCCCTGGCCCGGAGGTGTGCCGCCGGGACCGCTGTTGCCGCCCTCGCCGTTCTCGCCCTCCGGAGGGGTCTCTTCGTCAGTGGGCTCATCCGTCGGGTCTTGGGTGGGGGTCTCCTCCGGTTCCGTCGCTGTCTCGGTGGGCTCCGGTTCCTCCGTGGTTGGATCCGGGGACGGCTCTGGCTCCGGGGCTACGGCCACGTCCACCTCGATGCTCTCACCGCGTACCATGGGCTCACCCTGCTCCGGGGACTGGCTGAAGACGTGTCCGGCGATATGCTCGTCGGTCTCGACCTCGTTGACGCTCAGCACAAAGCCCGCATCCTCGGCCAAGTTCTGGGCTTCCGAGAGGGGCATGAACACCAGCCGGGGAACCAGCGAGCGCCCTGTGGCGACGGTGAGCGTGATGGGTTGCTCCAGTGGGACGCTGGCGCCGCTGGCGGGTGAGACCTCGGTCACGGAACCCGCGACCGCATCGATGGGTTCCGTGGCGGGGTCGTGCTCCTGCGTGGTGATCTGGCTCCGTTCGAAGTCGGCGGCGACGAGGGCCTCAATGGCGTCGGCCTCCTGCATGCCGAGGAGGTTGTTCGGGACCACCAGCCTGTCGGGCCCTGTGGAGACCCAGATGGTCACCTCGCTGCCACGCTCGGCTTCCGCTTGCCCAGTCGGGTTCTGTTCCACCACCAGACCCTCGTCCTCGTCCGTTCCGGATCTGAACTCCACCACGGGAACAAATCCTTCGTTGGTGAGCATGTTCTCCGCGATGGCGCGTTCGCTGTTGGTGACGGTGGGCACCGTCGCCATCTCCACCTCGGGCTCCCGATCGCCGAAGATCAAGAACAGTGCCACGCCCATTCCAACCAGGACGAGGGCGGTGAGGATGCCGAGGATGACGCCCCCGGCGCGGGATTTGCGCTCCTCGGGCTCTTCCTCGCTGAGCGCGATGGGCGATGGCGCGGGGGTGGGGCTTGCTGCCCGTTGCGGACCGGTGCCAGCCCGGGCCACCCGGGTGGCCCCGAATTCACCGGCAGCAGCCCCCGCGGCCGCACCACCGAGCACCGCGGTGGGGACGCCGTCCTCCGTGCGTGCGACGGCGTGCACGGGCTGTCCGTTGACGATGCGCAGGATGTCGTCCCGGAACTCGCGGGCGTCCTGGTAGCGGTCGGCGCGGTCCTTCTCGAGGG
This sequence comes from uncultured Tessaracoccus sp., assembly GCA_964588895.1. Classification (GTDB taxonomy): domain Bacteria; phylum Actinomycetota; class Actinomycetes; order Propionibacteriales; family Propionibacteriaceae; genus Arachnia. The sequence goes on along the minus strand of CAZPSO010000097.1, from coordinate 5,446 downwards.
CCTTCAGCACCACGGCGTCCATCGCGGGGGTGATCTCGGGATCCACGCGGCTGGGCGGCTGGGGCTGCTCGCGCACGTGTTGGTAGGCGACGCTGACGGGTGAGTCCCCCTTGAAGGGGGGCTCGGAGGTGAGCAGTTCGTAGAGCAGGCACCCCACCGAGTAGAGGTCGGACCGGTTGTCGACCTTTTCGCCCCGCGCTTGCTCCGGCGAGAGGTACTGCGCAGTGCCGATCACGGCTGCAGTCTGCGTCATGGTGGCCGACGTGTCGGCCACGGCCCGGGCAATGCCAAAGTCCATCACCTTGACGGCGCCTGAGGGCGTCAGCATGACGTTTGCCGGCTTGATGTCCCGGTGGATGATGCCGGCCCGGTGAGAGTATGCCAGTGCGTCCAGGACGCCGGCCGCGAACTCGAGGGCCCGCTCCGGGACCACCTTGCGGCCGTCGCGCAGGACGTCTCGCAAGGTGACGCCCTCGACGAGCTCCATCACGATGTAGGGAACGGACACGTCCGAGGAGGAGTCCACCTGTTCGCCGGTGTCGTACACGGCGACGATGTTGGGGTGGTTCAACCCGGCCGCGGAGTGGGCCTCGCGACGGAAGCGGGCCTGGAAGGTGGGATCACTCGCCAGGTCCACGCGCAGGCGCTTGACGGCAACGTCGCGTTGCAGTCGGGCGTCGCGGGCGCGCCACACCTCGGCCATGCCGCCCCGACCGATGACCTGGTCGAGCTCGTAACGGCCACCGAGTAGCGTCTTGCGCTCAATCACGATGGTGTCCTTTCACCTGTTGACCATCCCATTCTGGGGGATGAATCGGAAAAGCCCGAATGTTTGGGCTTGTTGCGCGCAGGTTGTTGCGTCTTCGTTATCACCGCAATGCCTCCACGATGGCCCGGAAGACGGGGGCGGCCAGACGTCCGCCGGAGATGTCGTTGCGCTCCACCTCGGCGCTTTGCACGAAAACCGCCACCGCCACCCTCGGCTCCTCGGCGTAACCGACGAACCATGCGTACGGGGGGCGGTCGGGCGCAGTCTCGGCCGTGCCGGTCTTGCCGCCGATGGTCAGGCCGCTGATGTCGGCGGGACGGCCCGTACCGTCGCTGACAACGGCCTTCATCATCTGTTGCATCTGTTCGGCGCTCTGGCGGGAGATGGGTTGGCCCTGGGAGGTGGGGCGGATGGTCTGCAGGGGCCGCAGGTCGCTGCCGGCCACCTCCTTGACCACGTGTGGGGTCATCATCGTGCCGTCGTTGGCGATGGCGGCGGTCACCATCAGCATCTGCAGGGGCGTGGACGCGACGTCGTACTGGCCGATGGAGGACAGCGCTGTTTGGCCCTGGTCGAGTTCGGCGGGGAAGCGGCTGTCTGCCGAGGGCATGTCGATCCCGGGGGAGGAGTTGAAGCCGAATGCTTCGGCCGTGGCGCGCAGTTGTTCGTCGCCCAGATCCATGCCGAGGGACCCGAAGGCGGTGTTGCAGGAGGTGACCAGGGCCTGTTGCAGGCTGACCTGGGTGCCGCCGCAGTTGGTGGAGTTGCCCATGGTGTGGTTGGAGTTGGGCAGCGGGAGCGAGGCCGGGGACTCCAGTATGGTCTCCGGCGACATGCCCGCCTCGAGGGCGGCGGCCGCGGTCACGAGCTTGAACGTGGAGCCGGGTGGGAACACCTCGCGGATCGCCCGGTTCTTCAGCGGTTCGTGCGGGTCTTCGATCAGGGCCTGCCAGCTCTCCCGCCCTGCGGTCAGGTTGGTGGTGGACAGCAGGTTGGGGTCGTAGGTGGGAGTGGAGACCAGGGCAAGGATCTCGCCGGTCTCGTAGTTCATGGCCACGGCTGCACCTTGCTGGTTGCCCAGCGCGTTCACGGCAGCGGCCTGCGCCCCGGGATGGAGGGTGGTCTTGACTGTCGCCCCGCGGGGGGTCCTGCCACTCAGGACGTCGATGATGCGGGAGAGCGCCTGTCCCGACGCGGTCCCCGCCAACTCCTCGTTCCAGGACTGCTCCACCTCTGCGCGGGCGTAGTCGTAGGAGTACCAGCCGGTCACACTGGACCACGTGGTGCCTTGCGGGTAGACGCGCTCGAAGGGGAATCGTCCGCTGCCCTGCTGGGTCTCCGCGATGGGTTGGTTGCCCACCAGGATGGCCCCGCGGTCCTGTGCGAATTCGGCCTCCCGTACCCGGCGGTTGCGGGGGTCAGCGTTGAGGTCGTCCGTGCGGACCACGGAAATCCATGTCAGGTTGAACAGCAGTGCGGCCATCATGATGCCCAGCACCACGGACACCTTGCGCAACGGGTTGTTCACCGCGAGACCACCTCTCCGCGGTTGGAAGGCCGAGCCATCTCCCGCGGCGTCGACGTGGCAGCCTGCGGCATCCGCGCCCGATGCGAGATCACCAACATGATGGCCACGATGATCCAGTTGGCCACCAGCGACGAGCCGCCCTGGCTCATGAACGGGGTGGTCAGGCCCGTGAGCGGCAGCAGACGCGTGATGCCGCCGATGATCACGAAGACCTGCAACCCGAAGGTGGCCGCCAGGCCGCTCGCCAACAGCTTGCCGAAGCCGTCGGGAACCAGCAGGGCGATCTTCATCCCTCTGGCCACGATCAGCGCGTAGACCATCACGATGGCCATCAACCCCAGGATGCCGAGCTCTTCGCCCAGGCTGCCCGCGATGAAGTCGGACCAGGACAGGGGCGTGAGGCCGGGGCGACCCTCTCCCCAGCCGCGGCCGAACAGGCCGCCCCAGGCGTAGCCGAACTGGGCCGAGATCACCTGGAGGTTCGCGTCGTAGTCGTCCATCGGGAACAGCCACGCGTTGATGCGGCGTGGCACGTGGTGGGTGAAGTTGTAGGCCAGCACGCCGCCGAGCGCGACGCCTACCAGAGACAGCAGGGGCCAGGCAACGCGTTCGGTGGCCACGTAGATCATGACGGTGAACAGGCCGAAGAACAGCAGGGCGGTGCCGAGATCGTTCTGGAAGATCATGATGGCCAAACTGATCAGCCACATCGCGACGATGGGGCCCAGATCACGGGCGCGCGGCAGTGTGATGCCCAGCACCCGCTTGCCTGCCAGGGCGAGGACGTCGCGCTTCAGGTAGAAGTACGACGCGAACGAGATGGCCAGCACCACTTTGGCAACCTCGGCGGGCTGGAAGCTGTAACCCGCCACGCGGATCCAGATCTGGGCGCCGCCCGAGGCGATGCCCAGCCCCGGGATCAGCGGGAGCAGGAGCAGGACCATGCCCAGCCCGAACAGCAAGTAGGGGAAACGCTGGAGTCGGCGGTGGTCCCGCAGCACCACGAGCACCGCCACGAACAGCACCACGGCAGCGGCGGACAGGATCATCTGGTTCACGGCGCGGGTGTTGGCCGGATTGGCGATCTGGTCGATGCGCGCGATCATGGCCAGGCCCAGCCCGTTGAGCAGGAATACGCAGGGCAGGATCACCGGATCGGCCCACGGAGTGCGGATGCGCACCGCCAGGTGCGCCACGATGCCCATCCCGAACCACACGGCTGCGGTGGCCGCCAGGTCCTCGGGTAGCTGGTCGTACAGGTTGAGCCACGTGATGGCGTACCCGATGAATCCGAAGGACTGGGCGAACAGGATCAGGAGCAGTTCAATGTTGCGGCGGCGTCTGAACACCACCACCTCATCCGTGACCGCGGGGGCCTTGGCGACGCTCATCAGCAGGCCTCTGGGTCGGCTTCCTCGGTGGCCGTGGGGGTCATCGGGCCCAGCAGCGTTGGATAGTCGGAGCTTCCCTGCGAGTCTTCGTTCGGTCCCGGGTTGGGTGAGGGCGTCACGGGCGGAGGCGTGTGGTTGCGTCGCTCATTGCGCGTGGCGACGCACTGCTCGGCGATCGTGTCCAGCTGGCTGGCCGTCTCACGGGCCGCGTTGAGGTTGGCCACGCCGATGGTATTGCTCACAGCACGCTGGTAATACCGGGGCAGGTCCACAACGGCGGTGTCACGTCGTTCCTCCAGTGCGTTCAGTTCTCGCCCCAGCAGCGACCCGGGGATGCCGTTGAAGATGGCGACGTTGCCCTCGGCCTCGGCGATGAAGTACCTGCCTTGGCTGTAGGCCGACACCGCCCAGGCGGCGCCGCCGATGACCGCCAGGACCAGGACCAGGGCGATCAGGGCGGAGGGCCAACGCACCTTGCGGGTCTCCGGGGCATACCGTGCGGTCTCCGTCGCGTCGACGTCCGGGTCCTCGGCGGCGGGGTAGCCGTCGCCCAGCGGTTGCGCGGCCAGCTCGCCCGGCTTGGGGATGTGGCGTTCGGTGGCCGAGCCGACCAGCACTGCAGCGGCTGCGGCCAGGTCGTCGTCGTGGTCCACCACTTCACCGAGAACCACCGTGATGTTGTCGTGGCCGCCCGCCTTGTTGGCCGCCTTCGCCAGCTCCTGCGCGGCGTCCTCGATCTCCTCGATCTCCATCAGGCCCTGGATGTGGTGGTCGTCGATCAGGCCGCTCAGACCGTCGGAGCAGAAGAGGTACCGGTCGCCCTTGGCCACCTCGAGCAACTGGTAGTCCGGGTCGGGCTCCGTCTGCCCGTTGAGCACCTTCAGGATCAGCGACCGGTGCGGGTGCGTGGCTGCCTGTTCCGGAGTGAGTCGCCCCTCGTCGATCAGGGTCTGCACCCAGGAGTGGTCGTGGGTGAGTTGCTCGAGTTCACCGTCGCGCAGGCGGTACATGCGCGAGTCACCGATGTGGGCCAGTGCGAGGTAGTGGCCGTCGAAGGAGGCGCCGCAGAACGTGGTGCCCATCCCGTCGAGGGTGGGGTCTTCCTCGATCAGCTCCAGGAGGCGGTCGTTGGCCTTGACCACCACGCCGCCGATGTACTCGAGCATGTCATCGGCTGGAACCAGCCGGTCCAGTTTCTGGGCGGTGACTGTGGCGACGGCGCTGGCTAGGTCCCCCGCGGCAGCCCCGCCCATGCCGTCGGCCACCAGCAGCATGCTGGGGGAGGCGTAGGCGGAGTCCTGGTTGTTCTTGCGGATCCGGCCCACCTCGGAATGCGCGTGGAAGCGCATGGAGAAGTTCATCTCACGCCTCCAGTCGCATGAGTGTGCGGCCGATCCGGATCACGTCACCCGCGACCACCGGTACGGGCTCGGCGACCTTGCGCCCGTTGACGAAGGTGCCATTGGTGGAGTTGAGGTCGGTGAGCAACCAGGTGTACTCATCGCGCCGTACCAGTTGTGCGTGGCGGGCCGAGGCGTAGTCGTCGTCCAGCGTGAAAGAACTGTCGGCGGCCCTGCCCAGGTTGATGGTCTCCCCGGCCGGCACTGTCAGGCCCTGCTGTTCCCCCTGCGTCACGGCGAAGCGTCTCGGGATGCGCGGCGTGGAAGGGGCAGGGTCGAGCGTCCGGGGAAGTGCCGTTGCCTTGATCTTGCGCCCGAACATGTCCTTGCGGATCACGTCGGCGATGATGAGGATGAA
>CAZPSO010000096.1:4362-9335 GCA_964588895.1 uncultured Tessaracoccus sp. | reverse complement strand
GCACCGTCGAAGGCGCGGGTGCGTCCTGCCAACAGCCCCACCACGATCAGCAGGTACAGCGGCACCACCACGGTCAGGATCTCGCCCACGTGCCCGATCCTAGGGGCCGCGGGATCGTGGACTGGCTCTCAGGCCCCGCGGAGGCGGTCACTTTCGCCAGCGAGTGGTGCGTCGGCCAGCGACTGGAACGCTGGCAACCGCGCCCATCGCTGGCGTACGGTGCGCGTCGGCTCAGTCGAACCAGTTGAAGATCAGGTCGCCCACCCTCTCCGCCCCGTGGTACCGGATCTCGCGGCGGGTGGTCTTGGGCATCTGCTCCAGCAGGGCTCGGGGAATCTGGGCGCACAGCTCACGCTCGCGGAGGACTCGGTACCCGGCGTCCGTGAAGACCTGCGCGTGTGGCAGGTCCACGAAGTCGAGTTCGGCCAAGGGCGCCTCCCCCTCGTCCTCGCACGCTGCCACCAAGTCAGCAGCGCCGTTGAACACCAACCGAAGTGGCCGCCGGGCTGCGGTCACCACCTCGACGGAGGCGTAGTTGGAGCCCGCGGCCGGCAGTTCGAGTCCACCGATCAGCCGTGCTGGGGACCCCTGCTCCAGCAGCCAGGCGTGGACGGTGCCCAGCCAGCGCTTGCACGCATCCCCATCGGTTCCACCGGTGATGACCTCCGGCGTGACCAGATCGTTCATAGGTGTGAGTGTGACACATCCGGTTCCAGGAATCACCATGTGATTTGAAGGTGCTGCGCGGCGCTCAGTTGTCCTCGGCGATGGGCTCGGTTCGCAGCTTGCGCTCGAATCCCCCCTCGGCCCCGATCGCGATGAAGCCCAGCGCCTCGTTGACGCTCAGGATGTGGCGGTTCTCCTCGGCATTGAACGTCACGATGCCGGTAGCGCCGGGCATCGCCTCGCGCACCTGCACGATGTTGGCCGCCTTGAGCCACCAGCCCAGCCGGTGCCCACGATGCTCCTGCAGCACGATCGTGTCCCACTGGTCCACCAGACCCTCCGGCTTCTCGAGCGGGACCATGAGTTCGCTGAAACCGACGACATGCCCCGTGGCACGGTGAATCACCGCCGTCACGAAGGGGACCATGGTGGCCATGTGCCGAGCGTCCCGTTCCCTCACCCGCTCGGGGGTCCACGTGGCCGCGTTGACGGTGAGTTCACCGCTGGGCGCGTCGGTGTCCATGCGCTCGAGGAGGCGAGCGATGTCGGCGAGGTGCACCTCGGGAGTTGCGCCCCGCCAGCGGACGAGGTCGTAGGACTCCTGCGCCACGGCGCGTGCCTCGGCGCTCACCACGTGCGGATCGACGGCCGGATTGGCGAAGTCATACCGGGAGATGCGTTCCACCTGACCCAGCCGGAACCCGTACTTCAGCGCCATCCGCACCCCCGGGTGGTCCGCGTCCACCGCCCCCACGCCCACCGGCGATGGCAGCGCCTCCCCGTCGGGCAACGGGGTGAAGATCCAGGCCTCGAGCCGCTCGGTCCGGGGATGGATGGCAGTGGCCAGCTTCTGCGCCAGCGCCGTTGCCACGCCCCGGCCGCGGTGGTCGGCCGACACGAAGACACCCACCTCTGCGCCCAGCGGATCGTCTACGACGTTGACACGGTGGCTGGCGTACCCGACGGGCACCCCCTCGATCCGCGCCACGAATCGGCGGAACCGGTTCTCCTGGTCGGCCGTCGCCCGTGCCAGGGCCTGTGCCGGCGACTCTTCCCATTCGTCGGTGCCCAGCATTTCGCGGTCATGCTCGCTGACGAGCCCAACGTAAGCCTGCCAGGTTTCGTCCGTGGCCTTCGCCGGCACAATCACTTCGATGATCTGCATTGGTGGTGTCCTGGAGTGAAGGGAAAGGGCATGGGGACCCGGGCCGAAGCCGGGGTGTGGGTGGGCGCGCTACATCTTCACGGCGAAAACAATACACCAGGGCGGCGATATCCGGCGCGATCATCAACGAGCGGTTTAGGCTGGAACCCCCCACCTGGCCCGGAGGAAAACATGGCACATGGAGACATCACCCACATCGACATCCCCGTGGCCAACACGGAGGAAGCCAAGGAGTTCTACGGTCGTCTCTTCGGCTGGGACTTCATCGAGGCCCCTGGCTTCGAGGGCTACCCGATGTGGCAGGCACCCAACAAGATCAGCGGCGGCGGTCTCACCCCGCGCAGCGAGGGTTTCACGCAACCGCGCAGCTACGTGGAAGTGGATTCGATCGACGAGGTGCTGGAGGCCGTGCGTTCCGGCGGCGGCACCGTCGAGATGAAGAAGACCACCATCTCGGAGAGCAGTTGGTTCGCCGTACTCCGCGATCCCGACGGCAACCCCATCGGGCTCTACGAGGGAACCACGTCTGCCGAGTGACAGGAATGAGACCGGGTCGCCAACCGGAGAGCCACGACATATGCTTGCAGCATGCAAGTTTCCGATGAGTTGGCGCGCCTGTTCGCGAATCTGGGCCGAACCCTGAACCGCAGCGCCGAACCAGAACTCGCTCCTGCCGACGCCACGGTGCTGTTCACCCTGGCCGCCCAGCCCGACGGGGCCCGGCTCAGCGACCTTGCTCACCTGAAGGGACTCGACGTCTCCACGATGAGCCGTCGGATCTCCCAGCTCATCGATCGCGACTTCGTCAGCCGCTCTCCCGACCCCGCGGATCGACGCGCGATGGTCATCACCCTCACGGCGGAAGGCCACCGGCAGCTGACCCGGGAGAGGGGACGCCGCGTGCAGCTGGTCACGCAGAGCCTCGAGGGGTGGGGTCCCGAGGACAAGGACCGGCTCGCGTCCATGCTGTGCCGCCTCAACGAATCACTGGAGGCTGCGCATGAGTAGGCGTGAGCGCAGCACGTACCGGTTGAGCCCGGAACACAGACCGGTCTTCCTCGGGCTGCTGCTGGGCATGTTCGTGGCCTCCATCAGCCAAATGATCGTCGGCCCGGCCATGCCCATCATCGTCTCCGAGCTCGGCGGGATGGAACACTTCGCATGGGTGGCCACCTCTGCGATGCTGGCCTCGGCAGTAACGGTGCCCGTCGTCGGCAAACTGTCCGACCTCTACGGGCGGCGCACGTTCTACCTGGCGGGGCTCGTCGTCTTCATGGCGGGCGCACTGGTCTCCGGGTTCGCCATCAACTTCTGGATGGTGGTGGTGGGGCGCGTCATCCAGGGCGTGGCGATGGGCACCATCATGCCGCTGTCGCAGACCATCATCGGCGACATCGTGCCATCCCGTCACCGTTCCAAGTACCAGGCGCTGATGGGCATGATGTTCGGCATCTCCTCGGTGGCCGGACCGCTGGTCGGCGGCCTGATCACTGACCTGGTGGGCTGGCGGTGGCTCTTCTTCGCCGCCATCCCCCTGCTGCTGACTGCGCTCGTGGTGATCGGACGGTTCCTCCACCTGGACCACACCGCGCGCAAGGGAAAGCTGGACGTGGCTGGCGTCGTGGTGCTGGCACCCACCCTGGTGGCGCTGCTCCTGGCAACCTCCTGGGGCGGGAACACCTTCCCGTGGGCCTCGGTGCCCGTGATGGGCCTCTACGTGGTGGGCGCCATCGGCCTGGGGGCGTTCATCCTCATCGAACACCGCGCCGCCGAACCGATCCTGCCGCTGGGCATGTTCCGCAACAAGGTGGTGACGTTCTCCAACATCGCGGCCTTCTCCGTCGCCATGGTGATGTTCGGCTCCATCATCTACATCCCTGTCTTCGCGCAGGGCGTGTTGGGCTACGGCGCCGCCGAATCCGGACTCATCCTGATGCCGCTGATGGTGGGCAACATCATCTTCGGCCTGGTGGCGGGCGTCATGATCAGCCGGACCGGCCAGTACAAGGCCCTCATGATTGCCGGCCTGGTGCTGATGGGAGCCTCGGTCGTGCTGCTCACGCAGCTGTCCGTGACCACCGCCTGGTGGCAGATCGTCATCGCCATGGTGCTGCTGGGCATCGGCTTGGGGCTGGTGTTCCAGCAGTACATGCTGGTGGTGCAGAACGCTGTGCCACAACGCGATCTGGGCATCGCCACCTCCACCACGCAGTTCTTCCGCAACGTGGGATCCACCGTCGGCATCACCATTTTCGGCACCATTCTGAACAGCGGGCTGGCGGGGGCAGTCATGGGTCACCTCCCGCCGTCGGTGGCGGCCGAGTACGAGGACCAAATCCGGGATCTGGATGCCGGCGCGCTGATCAACCAGGCCGAAGGGGCCTCGGTCCCTGATGTGCTCCTGGAGGCGTTGCGTCTGGGCCTGTCGGAGCAGCTCGCGCTGGCCTTCCTGTTTGGCGTTCCCCTGGTGGCGATCGCCGTTGTGGCCACGCTGGCCATTCCGAACATTCCGCTGCGGGAGACCCTCGGTGGCGACGACGCCCACCCCCTGTCCTCCCCCGGCGACGAGGTGGTGCCCGGGCTGCGACCCCACGAGCAGGGCGCCCGCACGCAGGAACGAATTCTCGCCCTCCGGCTGCAGTTGCTGGAGTCGAATTCCCATCGACCCCAGTGTGACCTCTTGCGGAAGGCCATCGCGGACCTGGGTGGTGGCGACCTCGAGCAGGGTCGCGGCCTCCTCTTGCGCACCGCTGACATGCTCTCGGCCGAGGATTCCGACGGTGTGGTGGCCAATGAGAAATTCGCTGCCGCCCTGGCCCACGCCGCGGCCCGCCCCGGCGGGGTGCTGAGTGAGGAGATGCGCAAGGAACTGGCCGTCAGGGCCGCCCGGCGAAACCGGTCCGAGGTGCTGAACGGCTTCGAACCGGCCGTCACGGAGCACCACGAGGCGGTGCGCCTGATCGACCTGCGCCATGCCGCGGGGGACTTGTCCACCGTGCTGGTCCTTGATCTCACCACTTCCGACGACCCTCCCCCGCAGCCGGAGCAGTAGCCACCGCCGTCCTCCTTGCGCAGGCGCCCACCCTCCGGGCCGCGTCGTCGGCCTGGAGCGCACCCGCGTCGGGTCAACACGAAACTCCGC
>CAZPSO010000096.1:0-4262 GCA_964588895.1 uncultured Tessaracoccus sp. | reverse complement strand
GCCGAGGGCACCATTCCCTTCCCGCCGAAGGACCCCGTCTATTGGGGCACCCTCCTCGGCCGACACGAAACGCCGCCGATCGGAGCCGCTGAGGGCACTATTCCCTCCACGCCGAAGAATCCCGTCCATTGAGGCAAGCGTGCCGTGACCGCAGCGACGGCGATTCGTGCACCTGCGGATGCACCGGGGCATGCCACCCCCTTGACGGTGACCCATTGGGTTGCTAGGTTAGTTACACAAGTAATGAACCGACGAAGGGGCTCCGGTGTTGCTCGAGGGCGATTCGCCGATCTTCCGCCAGCTGGCGGATCGGATCGAGGACGACATCCTGGCGGGCACGTACCCGGAGGACACCCAGATCCCGTCCACCAACGAATTCGCGGCGTTTCTCCGGATCAACCCCGCCACCGCCAACAAGGCCATCAACCTGCTGGTGGCCGCCGACACCATCTACAAGCGCCGGGGAATCGGCATGTTCGTGGCTCCCGGCGCCCGTGAACGCCTGTTGGCTGCCCGTCGCCAGACCTTCACCGACGAGTACCTCAAACCCCTGCTGGCCGAGGCCGCCCACCTGGGGATCCGGCCACCAGACCTCATCTCCATGATCACCCGGGTTGCCGAGGAATCGACGCCCATGTCCCCTGTTACGGAGCGCACCACATGACCCACCTGACTGCCGGTTCGACGGCCACCCGTCGGCCCCTCGATCTGGACGCCGCCATCAGCGTGCGCGGGCTGCACAAGCAGTTCGGCCGCACCAAGGTGCTCCACGGTCTCGACTTCGACGTGCCGGCCAACTCCATCACCGGACTGCTGGGCCGCAACGGCGCCGGCAAGACCACCGCGATGACGCTCATCTCCGGGCAGGACCGGCCCAGCGCGGGTGAGATCCGGGTGTTTGGCCAGGATCCCTACGAGAACCCCGACGCCATGGGGCTGCTCTGCTTCGCACGGGAGGATCAGAAGTACCCCGAAACGTTCCGGGTCTCCCACGTCCTGCGCACCGCGCCATGGTTCTTCGACGCATGGGATGAGGAACTGGCCGGGATGCTGGTGGAAACCTTCCGGCTGCCCATCAACACCTTGGTCAAGAAGCTCTCCCGGGGCCAACTGTCGGCGGTGGCCATCATCGTGGCGCTGGCATCACGCGCGCCGCTGACGTTCCTCGACGAGCCCTACCTGGGTCTGGATGCCACGGCACGCGGAGTGTTCTACGACGTGTTGCTGCAGGACTACCTGGCGCACCCCCGCACCATCCTGATGTCCACCCACCTGATCGACGAGGCCTCCGACCTCTTCGAGAAGATCCTCGTCATCCACGACGGGTCCATCATCATGGACACCACAGCCGAGGACGCGCAGGCCGCGGCCTACTCGCTGGCCGGCCCCATCACCGCCGTCGATGCTTTGGTCTCGCCAGGGATGGAACTTCACCGGCGCCGCGTCGGCGGCCTGGTCAGCGTCACCGTCAAGGGCCAACCCGACGCGGAGCTGCGCCGGAGGGCAGCCGACCACCGTGTCGAGATCGGACCCGTCGGGCTGCAGGAACTCGTGGCCGCGCTCGGCACGGAATCCGGAGACTGGCTCGGCTCCACCACCACTCCCGAGGAGAACTGATGAGCACCGCAACCACTAAGGCTCCCGCAGCACCCACCGACGCGCCAGCCTCGCACCGTATCAGCAACCTGTCCCGGATCGGTCGCCTGGCCAGGCTTCACCTGGCGGACCGCACCACCATGCTGTGGACTCCCCCGATCATCCTGGCCGGCGCCACGGCGGTGGTGATCGTGATCTTCCTGATGGTGTCCCATTTCGCGTCCGTGCCGCCCGCGGACCTCACTGCGGGATTCCGGCAGGGCAACCAGGCCCCCGTGTGGATCTTCCCCGGGTACGCCATCTCCATGGGCGTGCTGGCCTACGCGCGCACCATGCCCTACGCGATCGGGATGATGGGATCCACCCGACGCCAGTTCTGGCTGGGCACCATGCTGTGGATCGCCGTGCAGACCGCTTACATGACCGCGCTGGCTGCCGTCTTCCTGCTGGTGGAGCAACTCACCGGAGGCTGGTTCGTGGGCGCCCCCGTCCTGGGCACGTCGGCTGTGGGCAGTGGAGATCTCGGTACGTTCGTGATGGTGATATCGACGCTGATCGCCCTGTCCTTGACCGTGGGCACGGCGCTGGCCGCCATCTACCTGCGATGGGGCACCACGGGGGTATGGGTGGGAGTCGTCTGCCTGGTGCTAGTGGTGTTGCTCGTCGCCGCCATGATCCTGGCCAGCGGCATCGGCCTGCTGGAGTTCCTCAGCACCCACCCGCACGTCAAGTTCGCTGCGCTCCTGCTGGGTCTGACCGTGCTCAGCGCGGCGGTCAGTTGGGCCGTGATCAGGCGCGTTCCCATCAGCCGGTGACAGCGCGGCGGGCCCGGAACCAAGTCCGGACCCGCCAGGTCACTGAGGTGTGGGGCGCCTAGTCACCGGCCCCCGCCAGGCGGTCCTCGTCGTCGCTGTACGACGGGGCCGCCATCTTCTGGCCCTGCTCATGTTCCGAGCCGGAGTCCGATGCTCGGCCGCCTGCGCCGTCGTCGGGATTGTCGATGAGGTCGGCGGTCTGGGGCTGGATGTCGTCGTTCTCCACGCTGGAGCCGCCCTGATCCTTCGGGTCCTCGATCAGGTCCGCGGTCTGGGGGTTCGGCTCGTTGGACTGCTGCTGATCTGCCATGTCTCCTCCAAAGGTATTCTTCTCGCCCTCGACCACGGGTTGCGACGGCGGGGCTTTCGTCCACAGTAGGCGCTAACCCCGCTGCGTCAAGCACTTTTCCCGCTTCTGCCTCCGGAGGTCTTCGCTAGGCTTCGGGAAGCGGGTCGGCCACCACGGCTCGCCTGACAGGAGGAAGTCGTCATGAAGGTTCTCGTCCCCAGCGCAGTCCCCCTTGGGCAACTCGACGTTCCCGAGGACACGCAAGTGGTGGTCTATGACGTCAAGCAGACCATTCCGGAGGAGCACGTGGATGCGGACGTACTCGCAGCCATGAATTTCGGGGGCAAACGGCTGAAGGATGCTGCCCACCGTCTGCACAATCTGAGGTTGGTGCAGGGGTTCATGGCCGGTACGGAGTCTCTGGAGAATGCCGGTTTCGCCCCCGACGTGAAGATCGCCTCTGGCGTTGGCCTCCACGACGTCACCGTGGCTGAGCACACGATGATGCTGACGCTCGCGCTGGTGCGACGGCTCCCCCAGTTGCTGGCAGCCCAGGCGGAGTCGCGTTGGGCGTCGGATCTGGGCGGCCTCCAGGAGCTCCACCCTGTCGACTCCCCCGTCACCACGCTCCTGGAGGCCAATGTCCTGGTGTGGGGCTTCGGATCCATCGGCCAGCATCTGGCCGGTCTCCTGCAACCCTTCGGCCCGCACATCCGCGGCGTCGCGCGCAGCGCCGGGGAACGCGCGGGGATCGAGGTCGTGACCCAGGACCAGTTCCCCGACGTGCTGCCCACCACCGATGTGCTCATCATGATCCTCCCCAGCACGGACGAGACATCGAAAGCGCTGGGCGCCGAACAGCTGGCGATGCTGCCCAGGCATGCCTACGTCGTGAATGTGGGCCGCGGCAGCACCGTCGACGAGGCTGCGCTGCTGGACGCCCTGACCGAGGGCGAACTGGCGGGAGCGGCACTGGACGTGACCACCGTGGAACCCCTGCCGGCGGACTCGCCCTTGTGGAAGGCCCCCAACATCATCATCAGTCCCCACGCCGCCGGCGGCCGACCCGTCAACCCGGAGGCGTTGCTGTCGCGCAACATTCGCGCGCTGATCGATGGCGGTGAGCTGACCAACCTGGTCGAGCGCTGAGCCCCTGATCTGGCCGTACTGGCCGAACGGCTGTCTAGCGAAGCGCGGGCTGTTCTTGTGGGACGGGCAGTTCCGCCAGGATCGACTGGACGCTTGCCTTCGCGTCCCCGAAGCACATCACCGAGTTCTCGTTGAAGAACAATGGATTCTGGACACCCGCGTAACCGGCGTTCATGGACCGTTTGAAGACGACCACGTGCTCCGCGTCCCAGACGTGCAGGACAGGCATCCCGGAGATGGGGGAACCGGGTTCCTGCGCCGCCGGGTTGACCGTGTCGTTGGCGCCGATCACCAGCACGACGTCGGTGGAGGAGAAGTCGTCGTTGATCTCGTCCATCTCCTCGACGATGTCGTAGGGCACCTTGGCCTCGGCGAGGAGGACGTTCATGTGTCCCGGCATCCGGCCCGCGACG
>CAZPSO010000095.1:0-9398 GCA_964588895.1 uncultured Tessaracoccus sp. | reverse complement strand
CCCCTCACCCCCCCCCCCACCGCACGCGACCCCTTGTGGGAGGGGGGGTGGCCGGCCACTTGCCCGCCCCCCCCACTTCCATCTTCGGGGCCCGTTCAGTGATGCCCGACCTCGAGGCATTCCCGCGCGGTGGATGGCCGCCAAGGGGGCGCGGAGCAACGACTAGGATGCCCGCGTGAAGATTCTGCTGCTGGGTTCCGGAGGTCGCGAGCACGCGGTGGGGCGTGCCCTGAAGGCCGATCCGGAGGTGGGTGAGCTCCACTTCGCGCCCGGCAACCCGGGCATGGCGGCCCTCGGCACGCTGCACGCCGTCGACCCCAACGACGGCGCGGCCGTGGCGGGGCTCGCTGAAGTCATCGCAGCCGACCTCGTGGTCATCGGTCCGGAGGCGCCGCTGGTGTTCGGTGTGGCCGACGCGGTGCGTGCGGCCGGGATCGATTGTTTCGGCCCCGGCGGCGATGCAGCCCAGCTGGAGGGCTCGAAGGCGTTCGCCAAGGAGATCATGGCCGCCGCCGGGGTCCCCACGGCGGCCGCCCGCCTCTGCACGACACCCGAGGAGATGGTGGCCGCCATCGACACCTTCGGCGCCCCCTACGTGGTCAAGGACGACGGGCTGGCGGCGGGCAAGGGTGTCGTGGTGACATCCGACCGCGAGCTAGCCCTGGGCCACGCCCAATCCTGCCGGCGAGTGGTGATCGAGGACTTTCTCGACGGTCCCGAGGTTTCCCTGTTCGCCATCTCCGACGGCGAACGGGCCCTCCCGCTGCTCCCCGCACAGGATTTCAAGCGCGTCGGCGATGGTGACGAGGGCCCCAACACGGGTGGCATGGGCGCTTACGCGCCCCTGCCCTGGGCCGAGCCCACCCTGGTGGACGAGATCATGGCAGCCGTCATCAACCCCACGCTTGCGGAGATGAAGCGCCGGGGCACCCCGTTCGTGGGCCTCTTGTACGCAGGACTGGCGTTGACGTCGAAAGGACTGCGCGTCATCGAGTTCAACGCCCGGTTCGGCGACCCCGAGACCCAGGCCATCCTGGCCCTGCTCAAGACACCCCTCGGCCGGGTCCTGCGGGCAGCCGCGCGCGGCGAACTGGACCAGGTGGGTGAGCTGGAGTGGCACGACGGTGCCGCCGTCGTGGTCGTGGAGGCCGCCGCCGGCTACCCCGGGCTCTGTGCGCGGGGTTGCGCCATCACGCTCCCCGACGACGAGGAGCCCGTGTGGACGCTGCACGCGGGCACGGCGCTGCACGATGGACAACTGGTGGCCAACGGCGGCCGGGTGCTCGGAATCGTGGCGCGCGGTGCGGATCTTCAAGAGGCGCGCCAGCGCGCCTACGCGCACGCTGCAAAGGTGGATTTCGCCGACGGCTTCCATCGCACCGACATCGGCATCCCGCACTGAGGGACCTCGCCCCGGCCGGATCCGATTCCTCCTCGGTGTTGTTTCGGCGTGACTTGACCCAGGTCAAGGAACCCTGGCGGAACCTTGCGTAATGTCAACAATGACAACGAAACGAGAGGAACTTCGAAAACATGAGCACCGCTACCACCAACACGAAGACCACCACCCTGCGCGCCACCGACTTCTCCTGCCCCTCCTGCGTGGCCAAGATCGAGAAGCGCGTCGGCCGCATGAAGGGCGTCGAGTCAGTGGAGGTCAAGTTCGCCACCGCACGCATCCAGGTGGTCCACGACTCCAGCCGGGTGAGCGTCGATGACCTGGTCGCCGAGATCGCCAAGGCCGGCTACACCGCCACGCCCTCCGCCTTCTGAGCAAGCGTCCCGCCAACGGGCGCGATTGATCCACCCCCCACACGACGGCCCCCGCATCAACTGCGGGGGCCGTCGTGTGGTTTCGTCAGACCAGGGTGGTGTTCAGCCAGCCCACAGGGACGCCGAGCCCCTCGACCAGCTCAAGCGCCTTTTCTGAGAGGTCCTCGCAGAGCTTGTCGACGGCGCGGCTGACGGCCTTGGAGCGGCGCCCGTCGAAGGCATTGTGCTCCATGTACCACGCGCGGTTCTCCTCGATGGTGGCCAAGGCGAACAGGTCGCAGACCTTCACCAGGATGTTGCGGATGTAGTCATCGGAGCACTCGACGGTGCCCTCGATGAACGCCTCGAGCACCACCCGGTCGATGTGGGCCTGGGCGGCCGCCAGCATGTGCTCCTGGCAGGCGTTGATGGCGCTCTGTTGCTCATCCTTGGGGGCCTTGCCGGCAGCGCGCATCCGCTGCGCCAGACCCTCCACCACGTGACGCTCGCGGAACTCGAGCATCTGCACGTGCCAGCCGCGGGCGAGCAACTGTTCCGATTCCGGCTTCGTCTTGGCGGTGGTGACCAGGCGGTCGATGACGGCACGGGCAGTGGTGCGTTCCAGGATGGTGTTGCCCACCATGGCCGCCGTCTTCTGCGCGGTGCCGCGCAGGTCCAGGTCGCCCCATGTCGACTTGTACTCCAGCAGCAGCGCTTTGGCCACCAGGAACTGCAAGACCGTGTTGTCGCCCTCGAAGGTGGCGAAGATGTCGGCGTCCTGGCGGGGGGTGGTGAGCCCGTTCTCGCTCATGTAACCGGCGCCACCGCAAGCCTCCCGGCACACCTGCATGGTGTCGTTGGCCCAGCGGGTCTGCGCGGCCTTCATGCCTGCCGCGCGGGTCTCCAGCTCCCGGGATGCCATGGTGTCGGTGCCGTCTAGGTCGGCCACCCGCTGCAGCTGCAGCGAGAGCTCGTTTTGGGCGAATCCGAACGCGTAGGCCTTGGCGATGTTGGGCAGCAGCTTGCGCTGGTGGGTCTGGTAGTCGATCAGGGTGATCTCCTCACCCAGCCCGGGATTGCGGAACTGGCTGCGCTGCAGCGCGTAGCGGGTGGCGATGCTCAACGCCTTGCGGGTGGCTGACGCTGCGGCGCCACCCACGCAGATCCGGCCGCGTACCAGGGTGCCCACCATGGTGAAGAACCGGGCCGACTTCTTGGCGATCGGGGAGTGGTAGGTGCCGTGATCGTCCACCCCGCCGAACTTGTCCAGCAGCATTTCACGCGGCACCCGTACCTGGTGGAAACTGATGGTGCCGTTGTCGACCCCCAGGAGGCCGCCCTTGTGGCCGTGGTCGCCGGTGGTGACACCAGGCAGGTCATTGCCCTGCTCGTCGCGGATGGGGACCAGGATGGCGTGGACGCCGTGCTCCTCGCCGTCCACGTTCAACTGGCCGAAGACCACCGCCATGCGCCCGTCGCGGGCGGCGTTGCCGATGTAGGCCTTGGCTGCGCGGGGGTGGGGTGTGTGGACCTCGAACTCCCCGGTCTCGGGTAGCCAGGTGATGGTGGTCTCCAGGCTCTGGACATCGGACCCGTGATCGAGTTCCGTCATCGCGAAACAGCCGGGCAAGCGCACGGCGATGGCATCGGCGAGGAAGGTTTCGTGGTGCCACTGCGTTCCGAGGTTGGTGATGGCGCCACCGAACAGGCCATGCTGTACACCCGACTTGATGGTCAGCGACAGATCACCCATGGCCAGCATCTCGAAGTTGGCCACTGAATCGGAAAGGGTGCCTGATCCGCCGGCGACGGCGGGGAACCCGGAGGTCACGAAGTCACGGTTGGACAGTTCGATGACCTTCTCCAGGGTCCACTCGCGCGCCTGCTCGACAGAGAGATCCGGTGAACGGTTCAGCGTCTCGGAACCCACCTCCCGGCGCCAGCGCATCTTGGTCTCGTGGAATGGGCCATCCAGAGCCCGTCGGAGTCCCTCACCGGTGGCGGTGGTCTCGGACTGTGCCTCGTTGACGGCTGGCATTTCTGTGGTGGTCATCTGTGACTCCTTTGGGCTTCGAAGGCGGGGGTGAAGAGCTGGTCTATGTAGGCGACGACGTCCGCACGTGGACGTCTGAGGCTCGTGAGGATCCAGCGGTCGGCGGCTGCGTAGGTGAAGCCGACGACGCCGTGCCCCCAGATGTTGGCGGGATCGGGGTCCAGGCCGGAGTCGACCAACCAGGCGCGGAAATGTTCCGAGACCTCGTCCCCGATCCGTGTCGTGATGGAGGCCACCGGGTCGTCAAGGGGTGTCTCGCCGCCTGGCCGCGTGATCACGAACTGGTAGATGTGAGGGTCCTTCTCCACCAGGGAGAGGTACACGTCGGCGAGTCTGCGGACGAGGTCGCGTGGTTCGACGGTGCCGCGCTCGCCCAGGGGGAGGCTCTCCCAGATGAAGTTGTGGACCCATTCCACGACCGCCCGGTACAGGCCGGTGCGGTCGCCGAAGTGGCGGTAGTAGACGGTCTTGGACGTTTCCGCCGATGCGGCGATCTCGTCCATGCCCACCCCTGCGCCGTGTTCCCTGATTGCGCGCAACGCGGCGGCCACCAGGTCCCGACGGCGCGCCAGGTTGTGCGCCGCCCATCGGGTGGCCCGACCGTCTGCTGTCGTCTTCATGAGAATAAGGGTATCGGATACTCCGCGTATCTGCTACTGTCGGTCTCGTACAATTTTAATCCCGAAGGGACCAACGATGACCAAGACCGCCGTTGTGGTGGGTGGCAACCGCACGCCATTCGCCAAAGCCGGGACCAAGTACGCCATGGCCTCCGTGCAGGACCTGCTCACCTCGGCCATCGACGGCTTGGTGGCTCGGTTCGGGCTTGCCGGGACCAAGGTGGACGAAGTGGTGGCCGGCGCCGTCCTCAAGCACACGCGTGACTTCAACCTCACCCGCGAGGCCGTGCTGGGCTCGGCCCTATCGCCCAATACCCCCGCCTGCGACTTGCAGCAGGCGTGCGCCACCGGCCTGGAGGCCGTGATCTACACCTCCAACAAGATCCGCCTGGGACAGGCAGAGATCGCCATCGCCGGCGGCACGGACAGCGCCTCTGATGCCCCCATCGTGGTCACCGAGGGTCTGCGCAAGGCCATGCTCAAAGCCAGCCGGGCCCGCAGCCTGCCCGATCGCCTCAAGGCTTTCGCCTCCATCCGTCCTGCCGATCTCGTTCCCGTCCCGCCGACGGTGGTGGAACCGCGGACCGGCCTCAGCATGGGTGAATCCCAGGCCCTCACCACCAGTAAGTGGGAGATCACGCGTGAGGAGCAGGACCAGCTGACCCTGCTCAGCCACCAGAACCTGGGCCGCGCGTGGGACGAGGGCTTCTTCGACGACCTGGTCACCCCGTACCTGGGCGTTGCCCGCGACACCATCCTCCGCCCCGACACCTCGATGGACAAGCTGACCAAGCTCAAGCCGGTGTTCGGCAAGGGCGAGGACGCCTCGATGACCGCTGGGAACTCCACTGCGCTGACCGACGGGGCCGCCGTCGTCCTCGTGGCCGAGGAAGAGGTGGCCCGCGCTCGCAACTGGCCCATCCTCGCCAAGGTTGTCGACGCCCAGATAGCTGCCGTCGACTATGTCACCGGCGCCGACGACCTGTTGCTGGCCCCCGTTCGTGCCATTCCGGAAATGCTTGAGCGCAACGGCATCAAACTGGAGGACTTCGACCTCTACGAGTTCCACGAGGCTTTCGCCTCCACCGTCCTGGCCACGCTGAAGGCCTTGGAGCAGGGTGGCGTGGGCACCGTCGACCGGAGCAAGCTCAACGTGGACGGCTCGTCGCTGGCCACCGGTCACCCCTTCGCGGCCACTGGCGGTCGCATTGTCGCCAGCCTCGCCAAGCGGCTCTCGCAGAAGGGATCGGGATCGCGTGGCCTGATCTCCGTGTGCGCAGCCGGCGGTCAGGGTGCCGTCATGATCCTGGAGGCACTCTGATGAACATCCTTGAAACCCTGTTCAATTCCCCTGTCGGCAAGCTGGCCGCGCGCCAGATGGGACTCACCGACCCGCCCAGACTGCGTCGCGGACGCCAGTTGCCGACGGGGCCCGTCGTGCTGGCCGACCTGCCGGGCGGCGGGGTGGTGGCCGAGGCCCTCCGCCACCTGGGCGTTGCTCCCGGCGTCCCCGTCCTCGACCTGCCGGAGAACCGCACCAAGGACGAGCGGGGACGTGACCAAGCCCCCATCTACCAGCAGAAGCCCGGCGCCGTCGTGATCGACGCCACCGGCTTGCGGGAGATCCCCGAACTCGAGCTGGTACGCCAGGTGCTCCGCCCCGCAGTGCGGGGGCTGGAGAACTCCGGTCGCATCGTCATCATCGCCACCGACGCCGGCGCGCTCGACGGGCTGGAGGCCAAGGCGCTCGCCCAGGGCCTGGACGGGATCAACAGGACCGTGGCCAAGGAACTGCGCGCTGGCTCCACCTCCAACCTGGTCTTCCTGCGCGAGGGCGCCGGTGCTGCCGACCTGGCCTCCACCCTGGGCTTCCTGTTGGAGGGACGCTCTGCGTTCGTCAGCGGCCAGACCTGGCGCGTGGGCCGGTCCCTGCAGCAGCACGAGCACAGCGACAAGCCGTTCCAGGACCGCATCGTTGTTGTCACCGGCTCCGCCCGTGGCATTGGAGCGGCCATCGCACGCACCTTCGCCCGCGACGGCGCGAAGGTGGTGGCGCTCGACATCCCGCAAGCCGGTGACGCCCTGGCCAAGGTGGCCAACGAGATCGGCGGAACCGCGCTGCAACTGGACATCACCGCGGAAGACGCCGGCAGCCGGCTGGCACAGCACGTGGCACAGCGCTACGGTGACGCTGCCCGGATCTGGGCCCTGGTCCACAACGCCGGCATCACCCGCGACAAGATGTTGGCCAACATGGACGAGAAGCGTTGGGCCTCGGTGCTCGACGTCAACCTGGCCGCCGAGATGCGCATCAACGAGTACCTGCTGAACAACGACGTGCCCGGCGGCCTCGGCCAGGAGGCCCGTATCGTCGGCATCGCGTCGACCTCCGGCGTGGCCGGGAACAAGGGCCAGACCAACTACGCCGCCTCTAAGGCCGGCGTGATGGGGTACACGTGGGCGCTCAGCGAGGAACTGGGGGAGCGTCCGATCACTGCCAACGCCGTGGCACCGGGCTTCATCGAGACGGAGATGACCGGCGCCATCCCGTTCGTGCAGCGGGAAATCTTCCGCCGCTCGAACTCGCTCAACCAGGGCGGCAGCCCGGTCGACGTGGCGGAGACGCTGGCCTGGTTGTGCGAGCCGGCCTCCGGTGGCATCGACGGTCAGGTCATCCGCGTCTGCGGCCAGAATCTGGTGGGTGCGTGATGGCGGCCACCATCCTGCCCACGCTCCCGAAGGTCGGGTCATTGTTTGCCAAGGCGTTGAAGAATTCCTTCGACCGGCCCGACGCCTCGAAGGGCCTGCCCGCCGACAGCGTCGGAGTCGTCGACCTGGAGCAGGACGTGGCGCGCGCTGCCGAGTACGCACGGGTGTGTGGCTTCAGCCTGCGCGAGCACGTCGCCTCCACATGGCTGCACGTGCTCAGCTTCCCGCTGCAAACCCACATCATGGCGCGGAAGGACTTCCCGTTCTCGCTGGCCGGACTGGTGCACGTCACCAACGAGATCACGCAGCTGAGGCCGGTGTCCGTGTCGGAGAAACTGCGACTCGAGGTGGAGGCCACCAACCTGCAACCGCACAAGAAGGGCGTCACCTTCGACTTCCACGGTCGCATCCACGTGGGTGGGGAACTGGTGTGGGAAGGGCTCAGCAACTACCTGGCCACCAAGGCCCGGCTACCCGGTGAGGCGCCCATCGTGGAGCGGGAGACGGCCCCCGAAGCCGAACCGTCGCAGAAGTGGCGGATCCCCGCCCACCAGGGACGGCGCTACGCCAAGGTTTCCGACGACAGCAACCCGATCCACCTGCACCCGTTGACCGCACGGCTGTTCGGGTTCCCGCGACCCATCATCCACGGCATGTGGACCCATGCCCGTGCGTTGGCCGCGTTCGGTGGCGACCTACCGGAGGCCTACACCGTGCGGGTCCAGTTCACCAAGCCGATCATGATGCCTTCCACCGTGTACTTTTCCGCCGACAAGACCGACGGCGTCCGTCGCTTCTCCGTCACCGGCCGCGACGACAAGCCGCGCCTGGTGGGTTCCATCCGCTGACGCGGACCGCGGGTTCGAACCGGCGGGCGCCGCCGTGCAAGAATCTGGCACATGGCGAGTCAGATCACACCGGCCTCGAAGTGTCCATGCGGTTCCGGCAGCGTCTTCGGCGCATGCTGCCAGCCCATTTGCAGGGACCCGAAGCTGGCAGACACAGCGGAGAAGCTGATGCGGTCGCGGTACGTGGCCAACGTGACTGGAGACGTCGAGCACCTGTTCCGCACCTGGCACCCGAAGACCCGGCCGGAGGTCATCAACCCGCAGGGTACGGACTGGCGCGGGCTGCGGATCCTGGACGTGGTGGACGGTCAGCCGGGCGACGAGCGGGGCCAGGTGGAGTTCCAGGCCACCTGGTACGACTACCGGTTGCGCGTACTCCACGAGCGCTCCGAGTTCGTGTGGCGCGCCAACCGCTGGATGTATGTCAAAGCCATCGAGGACCTGTCCCCGCCGCGCTGGAATAACATGAGGGCATGACCTCCAACGTTCTGGCCTCCCGCTATGCCTCCAAGGAAATGCGCGCCCTCTGGGCGCCCGAGTCCAAGGTGGTGGCGGAACGCCGGTTGTGGCTGGGTGTCCTGCGCGCCCAGCACGACTTGGGCGTCGACTTCGGCGGCGACGACGCCGAGAAAGTGATCGCCGACTACGAGGCAGTCGTTGATCAGGTGGACCTCGAATCCATCGCCGAGCGCGAGCGCGTCACCCGACACGACGTCAAGGCGCGCATCGAGGAGTTCAACCACTTGGCCGGTCACGAGCACGTCCACAAGGGCATGACTTCGAGAGACCTGACCGAGAACATCGAGCAGTACCAGGTGCTCGGCGGCCTGCGGATCATCCGTACCCGCGTGATCGCCACGCTGAAGCGGCTGGCGGAGCTGGCGGTGCAATACTCCGACCAGCCCATCGCGGGACGGTCTCACAACGTCGCTGCGCAGGTGACCACGCTGGGCAAGCGGTTCGCCACCGCCGCCTCCGAACTGGCAGTGGCGTACGAGCGGCTGGAGAACCTCATCGGGCGCTACCCGGCACGTGGGATCAAGGGCCCGGTGGGTACTGCGCAGGACATGCTGGACCTGGTGGGCGGCGACGCCGGGAAGCTGCACGAGCTGGAGAACCGGATCGCCGACGAACTGGGCTTCCACCAGGTGTTCACCTCCACCGGGCAGGTCTACCCCCGCTCGCTGGACTTCGACGTGGTCACGGCCCTTGCCCAGGTGGCGGCCGCACCGTCGAGTCTTGCCACCAGCATCCGCCTGATGGCTGGCCACGAGCTGGTGACGGAGGGTTTCAAGGAGGGGCAGGTGGGCAGCTCGGCCATGCCCCACAAGATGAACACGCGCTCCTGCGAACGGGTCAACGGCCTGGCCGTGGTGCTGCGCGGCTACGTCTCCATGGTGGGTGAACTGGCCGGCG
>CAZPSO010000094.1:0-9647 GCA_964588895.1 uncultured Tessaracoccus sp. | reverse complement strand
GCGTGGAGCTGGTGCCGTCGTACAAGTCGCACCGCGTCGCCAAGGTGGGGCCCGGTGGCGAGCCGGAGGAGGAGGTGCCCGAGCCCCTGGTACGGCAGGTGCCCATCATCCGGGAGTGCCTTGGGGTGCTCGGCATCGCGCCCATCGGTGTGGCCGACCACGAGGCCGACGACGTGCTCGGTTCGCTGGCCACCACCTTCGCCGGCCGGGCCATGGTGGTCACCGGCGACCGCGACCTGTTCCAGCTGGCCGACGAGTCCACGCGGGTGATCTACATCGGCCGTGGAGTTGCCAAGCACGAAGTGGTGGACCCCGCATGGCTGGAGGCGGCCTACGACATGGCGTCCGGGCGTTACGTGGACTTCTCAGTGCTGCGTGGCGACCCCTCAGACGGGTTGCCCGGGGTCAAGGGTGTCGGGGAGAAGTCGGCCGCCCAGCTGGTGCGCGACCATGCCTCCATCGACGCGATGCTCGCCGCCGCGGCCGATCCATCCAGCGCCATGGCAGCCGGGATGCGCAAAAAACTGCTGGCAGCCGTCGACTACCTGCCGGCCGCACGGCGGGTGGTGCAGGTGGTGACGTCGCTGGAGGTGGGCTCCCCCACCGCGCTGCCTGCGCCCATGGACGTCGACCGCGCCGGTGTCCTCGCAGAGCAGTGGAACCTGGGCTCTTCGATGGAGCGCATCATCACCGCGCTCTCAGCGGGCGGCGTGCAGTAGGTAGATGGCCGAGCCGGCCGCGAGGTTGGCGAAGGTACCGGGCAGCCGCAGCGGACGGCCCCGCACGCCGAGGGGGATCCGGCGGTCGATCCCCAGGCCCATCTCGTCGAAGAGTTCCTCGAGTTCTGGCAGCGTGGTGTAGTGCAGGTTCGGGGTGTCGTACCACTCGAACGGGAGATCCGCCGACATGGGCATGCGTCCCCGCAACAGCCGCAGGCGGTTGCGCCACAACGCGAAGTTGGGCATCGAGACCACGGAGTGGAGGGCGATGCGGCTGATGTGGTGCAGCACCTCCCGTGGCTTGGCCACGTTCTGCAGAGTGCGCGAGAGCACCACGAAGTCGTAGGAATCGTTGGTGAACTCATCCAGTTGGGAGTCGAGGTCCAGGTCGATGACGCTGACCCCGGAGCGCAGGGCGGCGACGTACTCGTCGCCCTCGATTTCCACTCCGGTACCGGTGCAGTCCTTGGTGTCCATGAGGCAGCGCAGCAGCTCACCGTCGCCGCAACCCAGGTCGAGCACTCTGGACCCGTCCGGGATGAGGTCGGCGATCAGGCGCAGGTCGCCACGCAATTCCATCTCAGCGGCCCCCCACGTTCGCGAAGAACGCCGCCATCGTGGCGTGGTAGTCCTCCAGGCTCAACAGGAACGAGTCATGTCCCCACTGCGACTCGATCTCGCGGAACGAGGTGGGCAGCCCCGCACCCTCCAGGTGACGCACGATGCGCCGTGAGTGTTCCGTGTCGAAACGCCAGTCGCTGGTGAAGCTCACCACCAGGAACCGCACCGGGTCCTCACGGATCCTTTCGAGGGCGTCGGGGATGGCGAAGGCGTCGTAGTAGTCCATCACCCGTGTCAGGTACAGGTAGCTCAGGGCATCGAACCGGTCCAGGAACGTGCTGCCCTGGTGCTCCAGGTAGCTCTCCACCGCGAAATCGACGCCGAAGTTGGGTGCCAGTTCCCCTGCCTGCGCCTGGCGCCCGAACTTCTCGTTGAACGCGGCTTCGGACAGGTAGGTGATGTGGGCGAGCATTCTCGCCACCGACAGCCCCCGTTCGGGCCGTACCCCCCTGGTGAGGAAGGTGCCGTCGTGGAACTGGGAGTCGCGCATGATGGCGTGGCGCCCCACGGCGGAGAAGGCGATGTTCTGCGCTGTCAGGCGCGAAGACGCGGCCAGAATCACCGCGTTGTCCATGTCCCCGGGGTGCTCCAGGCTCCACTGCAGCACCTGCATGCCGCCCATGGAGCCACCGACGGTGGCGGCCCAACGGTCGATCCCCAGGTGCCTGGCCAAAGCGCGGTGGACGGTCACGAAGTCGGAGATGTCCAGCAGGGGGAAGTCCAGTCCGTAGGGCTCACCCGTGGCGGGGTTCGTTGAGGCGGGACCCGTGGTGCCCTGGCAGCCGCCCAGGAGGTTGGCGCACACCACGAAGTAGCGGTCGGTGTCGATGGGTTTGCCGGGACCGATCATGGAGTCCCACCAGCCGGCACGCTTGTCCCCGGGACGTTTGCCGGCGGCATGCGCGTCGCCCGTGAGGGCGTGGCAGATGAAAACGGCATTCGAGCGGTCCGGGGCCAGCCGACCATAGGTCTCGTAGGCGACGGTGACCTCGGACAGGACGGCGCCGCTGACAAGCGTCAGCGGAGAGTGCTCGTCGAACAGGCGCACGGATGCGGCATGCGTGTTGAGTTCATCCGGAATGGTCATCGCAGCCCATTGTGCTGCATCAGGCAAGGAGGCGGCCAACTCAGCCCACGGCCACGCCCAGCAGGCTCCCGACGGCGAAGGTGGCGGCGATGGCCACGGTGCCGCCCAGCACGATCCGCAGCACAGGCCGCAGTGGCCTGGCTCCGCCCACCCTGGCGCCGAGGAATCCGGTGAGGGCCAAGGCAACCAGCACCGCGCCCACGGTGAGGGGGATGCGGCTCTCGACCGGGGTGAGCAGGATCATCAGCAGCGGCAGGGCAGAGCCGGCAAGGAACGAGAGGGCGGACGCGATGGCGGCGTGCCACGGGTTGAGCACCTCGTCGATGTCCAGGTGCCAGCGGCTCTTGAGGTGGGCGCTGAGCGGGTTGTGCCCGGTGAGCTCCCGGGCGACCATCGTGGCCGTCTCGGCGCTGAGCCCCTGCAGCCGGTAAGCCCTTGCCAGGTTCTCCAGTTCGTCCTCGGGTTCCCGGCGCAGGGTGGAACGCAGTGTGGAGATGATGGTGCGCTGCGAGTCGGCGGCACTGGCCACCGACACGTACTCCCCCACCGCCATGGACAGCGCACCTGCGATCACCGCGGCGACCCCGGCCAGCAGGACGGGGGTGATCTCGCTGGTGGCCGCGGCCACGCCGACGACGGTGGCCGCGACGGAGACGATCCCGTCGTTGGCCCCCAGGACCCCCGCACGCAGCCAGTTCAGGCGCTCGGCCAGTGCACTGGTGGTGCTTTGTGGGGCAGCCAGTTGATCGACGGTACTCATGGCCCCAGTCCATCACTGTTCCCCCGGGCCCGCCAGCAAGGTTAGGCTGCGCTAAGCCCTACGTCAGCTCACTCTTCGACAGGGCCTGCTCGAGGTCGGCGATCAGGTCATCCGGGTGTTCGATGCCGAGCGACAGGCGCACCATGTCGCCCGGGACTCCCGCCAGTTCCAGTTCCTCGTCGCTCAGCTGGGAGTGGGTGGTGGATGCGTTGTGGATCACCAACGACTTCGCATCACCGATGTTGGCCAGGTGGCTGAACAGTTCGAGTCCTTCCACGAAGGCGGAGCCGGCCTCGCGGCCGGCATTGAGCCCGAAGGAGACCAGGCCACCGTAGAAGCCGGGCGCGAGTACTCGCTTGGCCACCTCGTGCGAGGGGCTGGAGGCCAGCCCGGGGAAGTTGACCCACGCGACGGAATCGTGCGCGTCGAGGAACTCCGCCACCTTCACCGCGTTGGAGGCGTGGCGCTCCATGCGAAGGTGCAAGGTCTCGACGCCTTGCAGCAGCAGGAAAGCGTTCATGGGGGCGATCGTCGCGCCGGTGTTGCGGAGCAGGACCGTGCGGGCTCGGGTGACGAACGCGGCAGGACCGACGGCGTCGCTCCACACCACGCCGTGGTAGGCCTCGTCCGGCTGGGTGAGGCCCGGGAACCGGTCGGAATGGGCGGCCCAGTCGAAGTTGCCGGAATCCACGATCACGCCACCCAGCGTGGTGCCGTGACCCCCCAGGTACTTGGTGGCCGAATGCACCACCACGTCGGCGCCCTGCTCGAACGCGCGGGTACCCACGGGGGTGGGGACGGTGTTGTCCAGGATGAAGGGCAGGCCCTGTGCGTGCGCGGCGTCGCTCCAGGCGGGAACGTCGATCACGTTCATGGCGGGATTGCCGATGGTCTCGCCGAAGACCAGCTTGGTGCGCTCATCGACATGGTTGGCCAGGTCCTCGGGCTTGCTTGGATCGACGAACCGGGCTTCGATCCCGAACTGGGCCAGGGTGTGCGCGAAGAGTGCATACGTGCCGCCGTAGAGCGTGGACAGGGCGACGATGTTGTCCCCGGCGTAGGTGAGGTTCAGCACGGCGTAGGTGATGGCGGAGGCGCCGGAGGCGGTGGCGAGTGCGCCGACTCCCCCCTCGAGAGCGTTCAGTCGCTCCTCGAAGACGCTCTGGGTCGGGTTCATGATGCGCGAGTAGATGTTGCCGGGCCGCCGGAGGGCGAACAGGTCGGCTGCGTGTTCCGTGTCGTCGAACACGTACGACACGGTCTGGTAGATCGGCACCGCTCGGGAGTTGGTGGCGGGATCCGCCGTCTCCTGCCCGGCGTGGACAGCGAGGGTCTCCAGATGTTTGGCCATGTCGTTTGCTCCCTAGGTTGGTCGGTGTTGGAAGCAGATTAGTGGCCGTCCTCCCCGGGCGGGAGGGGTTCACTGTGTGGGACGCCGGGCAGGGTGGGTTCCTCGGCCAGGTCATTCGGGCTGGTGTTGGGGTCGGTGGGTGCCCCCGACATGTAGGCGGCCCGTGCCAAAACGTTGGTGGCTACGGACGATACGAACATGGCAGCCACGATGGTGACCAGTGTCTTGAGCAGCAGGACCACGCTGAAGTCCTCCTGCCAGGTCCAGCCCAAAAACGCCCCGATCGCTATCAGCGGAATCCCGGGCGCCGTCAACGACCCCAGCGCATTGACGCGGGAGACCGCGTCGTAGGTGGTGAACTGCCGGATGGAGACCGACAGGATCAGCAGGGCCCCCAGGACGGTGAACCCGCCGATGAACACCTGCCAGATGATGTCACTCATCGGCGCCCCCTCGTGACGATGCGTGCCAGGGCGATGGTGGTGAGGATCCCCAGGATCGCAGCCAACATCGACAGGTCGACGGAGACCGCCGATCCACGCAGCATGCCCTGGATGATCAGGATGCCGACGCAGGAGAAGAAGATCACGTCACCGGAGGCGGCGCGTGTGGCTGCGTCGGTGGCGGTGAAGATCCGCACGATGCTCATCGTCACTGCGGCGGCCAGCAGTGCGGTGGCGATCCACATGGAGGCGATCATGGTGTGAAGTCCTTGCGTGTGGCGCGCAGCAGGCGGGATTCGAGGTCCCACAGGGATTGGCGGATCTCGGGCTCGTTGTCGATGTGGAGGCTGTGCACGAAGAACGTGGGCGGAGTGTTGCCGTCTCCGGCTGCGATGGCGATCACCGCGGTGCCGGGCGGGATGGTGATGGCCCAGGCGAACAGGGCAATCTCCAGGTCGGAGCGACACCGCAACGGGATCTCGACGATGGCGGGGTAGATCTTGTGCCGGGGCTTGAGGGTGGCGGCGAAGTCGCGGGAGGCGCCGGCGATCACCTCCCAGATCATGTGGAGCATGAAGGCGGCGAAGCGGAAGAGCATCATCGTCCGAACACCGCCTCTGCATAGACCGACGTGTCCATCAGGGAGGCACCGGCCATTTCGAAGAACGGCCAGATGTAGCCCACCAGAAAGAACATCGACACCGACACTGCCACCAGGGCCAGTGGCGGCACCATCAGGCGTCCGCGGACCTTCGTGTCGTCGGTGATGGGTGTGCGCTGGCCGCGGGCGGTGACTGGGTCGTCGGGCAGGAAGTCTTTCATCGGCGGGCCGAAGAAGACCCGGCGCCACACGTACTGCAGCGCCAGCATCGACAGCACGGACCCCAGGACGACGGCCGTGACCAGTGCGATCAGCTCCGCGGTGGTGGTGCTGGCCGCGCTGCCCAACAGGAAGATCTTTGCCCACACCCCGGAGGTGGGTGGCAGGCCCACCAGCGAGAGGAACCCGATGGCCATGATGGCCGCCAGCAGCGGTTCGCGCCGCAGCAGGCCGTGGATCCGGTCGAAGCGTCCCGAGCCGTAGGTCTCCTCGATGGCACCGGCGCCCATGATCAGGGCGGCCATGGTGATCATGTGGTGGACCATGTAGAACAGGCCTGCCGCGATGGAGAACTGGGTGAACACCACCAGGCCGATCAGGATCTGACCCACGCCGGAGATCATCTGGTAGGCCAGCGCGCCGCGGATCCGCCGTTCGGCGAAGGTGCTCACCGCCCCGATCAGGGTGGTGGCCACCACGATCACCAGCAGGATGTCGTTCAGCTGGGAGTTGGGGGCGAAGACGGTGGTGTAGATGCGGTAGAGGGTGTAGATGCCGATCTTGGTGTGCAGGCCGGAGAAGATGGCCATGATCCCGGCCGACGTGGCGGGGTAGGCGCGCGGCAGCCAACTGTGCACCGGCACGGCTCCGGCCTTGATCAGCATCGCGAACATGACCACGCCCACGGCCAGGGCGACACGATTGTCGCTCATTCCCACGTCGTTCAGGGCCGCCAGGTTGACGGTGCCGGCCGCGGCGTAGACGAGGCCGACGCCGGAGACCAGGATCAGGCTGGCCACCAGGTTGACCAGGATGAACATCCGGCCGATCCCGAGCCGCCGCCAGGTACCGGTGACCGCGATCAGCGCGTAGCTGGGCAGCAGCATGACCTCCACCCAGACGAACAGGTTGAACAGGTCGCCCGTCAGCAGTGCGCCGTTGACGCCGGTGATGAGCATCAGCACCAGCGGTGGGACGAACCGGTAGCGGTCCTCCCCGGTGATCATCAGGTAGATCGAGCCGAACAGTGTGACCAGGCCGGTGATGACCAGCAGGATCGCGGTCAGGGCGTCGGAGACGAACACGATGGCGATGCCGCCGATGAAGTCGCCGACGTGGTGTGCGATCACCGGGTCGGTGCGGTGTCGCTCGAGCAGGAGCACGCCCCCGGCCATGGTGAGGACGGGCACGCCCAACAGCAGCAGGCGATCGAGGACCTTGAAGCGCAGGATCGCTGTGATGCCCACCATCAGCAGCGGGATGGTGGCCAACAGGGGCAGGTAACTGGAACTCATGCCTCGTGGCTCTCCCCGGTCTCGGGATGGCGCATCATGTCATCGTTGTGGCCCAGCACGGCCATGGCGAGCATCACGATGGTGGTGGCCAGGGTGATGACGATGGCCGTCAGCACGAAGGCTTGCGGCAGGGGATCGGCCGAGGATGCGGCGTCGTGCAGGTTGGTCAGGGGTTCGTTGCGCCATGCCGGCACGCCAGAGCTGAGCAGGATGAAGTTGGCGGCGTGGCTGAGCAGGCTGACGCCGAACACGGCGCGCACCATGGACCGTTGCAGCAGCAGGTATACCCCCGAGGTCACCAGGACGAAGATGGTCAGCGTGATGATCATCGGCCCAGCTCCCTCGGTGGGGTGCCGTCGGCCACGAACGTGGAGGTGCGGGCCACGCGCTCGCCGCGCACGGTGTCCAACGGCCCGGGCAGTTCACCCTCCAGGGACTGGTCCACGCGCTCGCGGGTTCCCTCACCGGACATCAACGAGGTGCCCAACAGGTTGAACGAGACCATGATCAGACCGAGGACCGCGGTGTAGACGCCGACGTCGAAGATCATCGAGGTGGTCAGGTGCACCTCGCCGACGTAGCCGTGGATGGGCTGCAGGAAGGAGCCCCTGGCCGCCAGCCCGATCAGGCCGGTCAGCACCGCGATGATGATGCCGCCTCCGATCAGGTACAACGGCATCCGTGGCGGGCCGACCTGGCGGTCCTTGGATGTGGACAGGTAGACCAAACCGACGATGGCGGAGGCCACCAGGGCCGCGTTGAACCCGCCGCCCGGCTCGTTGTGGCCGCGCAGGAACAGCAGGGCGCTCATGACCACCAGGATGGGGATGATCACCTTGAGCATCAGCTGCAGGGGCGTGACGTTGGGCCAGGGCACCATGATGGCGCGGTAGGCGGTGGACTGGCGGTCCTTCCGCAGGGCCACCTGCGTGGCGCTGTGCTCCACCTCTTCACGGGTAGCTGGGTCCAGGTGACGGTGGCGCACGGTGGAGAAGATGGCCAGGATTGCCACGCCCGCCATCCCCAGCACGGCGAGTTCGCCCATGGTGTCGAAGGCGCGGAACTCGACGAGGATGATGTTGACGACGTTGTAGCCGCCGGAGACGTCATAGGTGTTGGCCAGGTAGTAGGCGGCCAGTTCGGACTTGTCCCGCCGCGCGGTCAGGGTCCACGACAAGCCGGCCACACCGGCCCCGGCGAGCAGGGCGATGCCCAGCGACTTGAGGCGGCCGTCGGACTTGCGACGGATGAACTCCGTGGGCAGTTTCTGGAGCACGAGCATGATGACGATGATCGTCAGCGACTCCACGAGGATCTGTGTCAGCGCCACGTCGGGTGCTCCGAGCACCAGGATTTGCGCCGTCGCCAGGATGCCCACCCCGGAGAGGGCCACGGTGGCCGAGAGGCGGTGCCGGGCCAGGCTGACGGTGATGGCGGATGCGGCGATCAGCACCAGCAGGATCCCGTCGATCGGCCTGTTGATGTTGGGCGTCATGGGGGGCAGACCCTGACTGGCCACCATTGCACTGCCGGCTACGCCGAGCACGCCGAGGCTGGTGAAGATCATCACCAGGTGGCGGGTGGCATGGTCGTGGGCGATGACCTTGTTGAAGGCCATGCCCACCTCGGTGAAGAACTCGCGGATGGCGTTGATGACGTCGGCGCCGGTGAAGGGGAACGGTTTGGATTCCACCCATCGGAAGAAGGTGTGCCGCCGCAGGGCGATCGCCACACCGACGGCCATGATTCCCAGTGTCAGGATCAACTCGGGCGTGAAGCCGTGCCAGAGGTAGAAGTGCACGTCGGCGCCGGTGGAGGCGCGGGCCGCGTTGACGGCGTAGCTGACGGGCTGGTCGAAGATCCCCGCGGCGAACGCCAACGGGACGGAGACCACGATGGGCAGGCCTGCGGAGGCGACGATCACGGGGTCCTGGCCGGTGACCTCGCGGGATGCTTCCGGGCCGTCGAAGAAGGTGCCGATGACGATCTTGAGGCAGTAGCTGACCGTCAGGATGGCGCCGAAGCCGGCCACGAAGAAGGCAGCCCAGCCAGCAGCGGTGGCCTCGGGAGTGCCGAGCAGCGCCGCGAGGATCGCCTCCTTGGACAGGAAGCCCATCATGGGGGGCACCCCGGCCATGGAGGCGCAGCCGAGCAGGACGATCGCGAAGCTGACGGGCATCTTCTTGTACAGCTTGGGTGGCAGGCGGCGCAGGTCGCGGGTGTGGGTGGCGTGGTCCACCACGCCCACCATCATGAACAGGCCGGATTTGAACAGCGCATGTGCCACGGTGTGGATGATGGCCGCGGCGATGGCGGCCTCCGTACCCACCCCGATGGCGGCCACCATCAGGCCCAGTTGGCTGACCGTGGAATAGGCCATCAGCTTTTTCAGGTCGGTTTGTTGCATCGCGAACCAGCCACCCAGGACGGAGGTGAGCAGGCCGACCGTGACCAGTGTGATGTTCCACACCGGCGTGTCGTAGAACATGGGTGAGAAGCGCAACAGGAGGAAGATGCCGGCCTTGACCACGGCGGCTGCGTGCAGGTAGGC
>CAZPSO010000093.1:0-9681 GCA_964588895.1 uncultured Tessaracoccus sp. | reverse complement strand
GTGTGGATCCACGGTTTCATCGCACACCCCGTGCGCTGACGTCGTAGGCAGCCCCCTCCGGGCTCCGATGCCAGCGCCGCCGCTGACAACCCTGGAGCCCACATGTCCATTTCGCACCATCCTGCTGTCGTCTTCTCCGACGTCTCGTTCGCCTGGCCCGACGGCACACCGGTCTTCGGCCACCTCCACACCGCGTTCGGTGAGGGCCGCACCGGGCTGATCGGTGCCAACGGCACCGGCAAGACCACGCTACTGCGCCTGGTGGCCGGGCAACTTGCCCCCACCGGGGGCTCGATCACCACGTCCCACCAGGTGGGTTACCTCCCGCAACAGCTCACGCTGCACACCGAGGCCACCGTTGCGGATCTGCTCGGCATCCGTGGCCGGCTCGACGCGCTGCGCGCCATCGAAGCCGGGGACGCCGATCCCCGGCACTTCGACGCGCTCGCTGACGACTGGAACGTCGAGGCGAGGGCCCGCGCCACCCTGGACAGCCTCGGCCTGGCGACGGTCGGGCTGGACCGAGCCGTCGGCACACTCGCCGGCGGTGAGACGGTGCTCACCGCACTGGCCGGGCTGCGGCTGCGTGGCGACGAGGTGGTGCTGCTCGACGAGCCCACCAACAACCTGGACCGCGATGCCCGGCACCGGCTCTACGACACCATCAGCGCGTGGCGTGGGGCGCTGATCGTCGTCAGTCACGACGTGACCCTGCTGAACCTGATGGACGAGACCGCCGAGCTGCGGGCGGGTGCACTGGAGGTGTACGGGGGCAACTACGACGCCTACCGTGACCACCTGGCGCGCGAGCAGGCGGCAGCGGAGCAGTCTCTGCGCACGGCCCAGCAGAAGCTCCGCGCCGAGCAGCGCCAGCAGATCGAGGCGCAGACCAAACTCGCCCGGCGACAGCGATACGCACGCACCGACTTCGAGAACAAGCGCAAACCGAAAATCGTCATGAGGCAGCGTGCGACGGAAGCGCAGGTCTCCGCCGGCAAGCTCCGGGGGCAGCTCGAAGCGAAGGTGGATGCCGCGCGGGACCTCGTGGACCAGCAGGCCGAACGCGTCCGTGCCGACGACCGCATCCGGATCCACCTGCCGAACCCCGGCGTCGGGTCAGGCCGGAGATTGGTCGAGTTCCGCAACCCGGATGGCCGCGGGTTCATGGTTCAGGGCCCCGAGCGGGTAGCGCTGACGGGCCCGAACGGGGTTGGCAAGACTCGCCTGCTGGAATCGTTGATCCGGCGCGATCGCCCCGTGGGGACGGGCCACGTGGAGGCAATCCTGCATGCGGAGCGAACGGGGTACCTGCCCCAGCGGCTCGACCACCTGCAGGAGACGCACTCCCTGATGGAGGCTGTGCGGGCGGTGGCGCCAAAGGTTCCACCGGGAGATGTCCGGGCCAATCTGGCGAGGTTCCTGTTCCGGGCCGAAACCATCCACCGCCCCGTGGGTGACCTCTCGGGCGGGGAGCGGTTCCGCGTCGCCCTGGCCCGCCTCCTGCTCGCGGATCCGCCCAACCAGCTCCTGGTGCTGGACGAGCCCACCAACAACCTGGACCTGGTCAGCATCGACGAACTGGTCGACGCCTTGGAGGCGTATCAGGGCGGCATCATCGTCGTCAGCCACGACGAGGCCTTCCTGGGCCGTCTGGGCATCCACACCTGGCTCGGCCTGGATGCTGACGGGCTCCTCCGGCACATTTCCCCGTCGCCGGCTGGCTCGGCTCCGCACGCCACCTGACCACCCAGGCCCCCGGAGCGCCTCCGCCATCGTCCGGATCCATCGGCTTTGGACGACGTCGGCAGGAGGGCGCAAGTCCGTCGAACCAAGGACAAAAACTCTCGACGTCGGCGAACTGGCGACTTACGATTCGACCATGAACGATGTCATGGTGTGGCTCCTCGACCAGGATCCCGCCCTGCGCTGGCGGGTGGAGCGCGACCTCGCCGATGCGCCGGAACACGTGTGGCAGGCCACGCGGGCCCGCGTCGCCCAGGAGGGCTTCGGCGTCCGCCTGCTCTCCCATCAGGACCCGGACGGTCAGTGGGCCGGGGGTGCCTTCTTCCCGAAAGGCCATGACTTCGAGGACGCGGGCTCCGGTCAGCCGTGGACGGCCACCACGTGGGCGCTGAACTCCCTGCGGGAGTGGGGCGTGGACGCGTCGGCACTGGGAGACACGGCGGATCGGATCCGGGCCAACTCGCGTTGGGAGTACGACGACTTGCCGTACTGGGACGGTGAAGTGGATGCCTGCATCAACGCCTGGACCCTGGCGAATGGGGCCTGGCTCGGTCTGGACATGTCCCACTTGGCCCAGTGGTTCGTGGACCGTCAGATGGATGAGGGCGGGTGGAACTGCGAGTGGGTCAACGGCTCCACCCGGGCCTCCATCCAGTCCACCCTCAACTCGCTGGTCGGCATCCTCGATTACGAGAAGCGCACCGGGGGCTCCGACGAGCTCCGGGCGGCTCGGAAAGCGGGGGAGGAGTACCTCCTCCAACGTCGCCTGATGTATCGGCTCAGCGACCGCGAACTGGTGGAGTGGTGGGTGCCCATGTTCGTGCACCCGTTCCGCTCCGTCTACAGCGTCCTGAAAGCCGTCTCGTACTTCGTCGACGCGTCCCGGCTCGATGGCGCGGCGCCGGACCCACGCACCGCGGACGCCGTGGGCGTCATCCGTGATGCCCGGACCGGCGACGGCACGTGGCTCCAGCAACATCGCCACGCGGGCGCGGACTGGTTCGAGATCGACGTGCCACCGGGGGAACCGTCACCGTGGCTGACCTACCATGCCCTGCGCGCGCTGCGCTGGTGGGACGAGGCGCCCACCACGTAAAGGCGGCGCCACCTGGCTGGTGTCAGATTCCCACGCGCCCCAAGCCGGGCAGCGTTCCCCATCCGACCAAGCGCGCGTCGGCAATCAGGCTATGGTGCTTTCCACATCCCCGACGGTTTGGAGGAGCGATGAGCATGGAGCCCGCAGCCCTGGACGCCGTTCGCCGCGCGGTGGCGGACCGTGGGGAGATCGAGCAGTGGGCTGAGCGTTTCGCGTTGCTCTCGGAGCCTTCCCGGCTCGCCCTGCTCTACGCCATCCACTGCTACCCGGGGCTGCGTGTGGGTGAACTGGCGGAGGTGGCCGGCATGGCCGAATCGACAGCTTCACACGCGTTGCGGCTGCTGCGTACTGCCGGGTGGGTCTCCAGCACCCGCGATGGTCGCTCCATGCGCTACACCCTGGTGGACGAGGCGGCCCACCGGCTGCTTCACATCATCGGATCCGGACACGCTCCAGGCGTCCGCCACGTGGGCGAAGGGCACGAGCACAGTCATTGACACCAGACCGCCGCTCGTCTGAACAGTTGTGCAGGTGTTCAGATATCGTCGCAGCATGCGACGCGGATTCCGGGCGACGGCAGCCGCCCTCAGCGCAGTGCTCGTGCTTGCCTCCTGCAGCGGGGTTGGTCAGCCCGATCCCGGTCAGGGGCGGGGATCGGGCACGGCAGGCGTGGAGGGCGTCGAGACCTTCCGGATCGGCACCAGCTCGGTCCCCGGCACGGTGAACCCGCTGATGGGACACGAAGCCGAAGGTCTCACCTGGTTCTACGACGGGCTCGTGCGCCTGCGCGGCGACCAACTGGAGCCCGCCCTGGCCACGTCAATGCCACAGCCGAACGCCGATGCCACGCAGTGGACGGTGACGCTGCGGCCCGACATCACCTTCTCCGACGGCTCCACGCTGGAGCCCGCGGATGTCGTGGCCACGTACGAGCGCGCCCTGGATCCGGCGGCGGCTTCGCCGTGGGCCTCCGAACTGGCCGGGCTCCTCGACATCACCGCCACCTCCGATGACACTGTGCAATTCACCCTGGAGGCGCCCAATGCCTTCTTCGGTGACCGGCTGACGGTGGGAATCATCCCGTCCGAGCTGGCCGCAGCCGAGCAGGGCACCCCCCTGACCGAATCGTCGCTGAACGAGAAGACGGTGGGCACCGGAGCCTATGTCCTCGAATCGTGGGCCGAGCGACACGACCTGGTCCTGAGGGCGCGTCCCGACTGGTGGGGAGGCGAGCCCAGCATCCAGCGCATCATCCTGACCGCGGTGCCCAACGACGCGTTGCGGGCCCAGATGGTGATCGACGGAGCACTCGACGGCACCATGATCGGCCCCGGCCAGGCACACCGCCTCTTGCCGGAGGGCCGCAGCCACGGGGCCCTGCCCGACAATGGGGACGTGGTGGTGCTGGTCAACGAAACCGCGGACACCAGGGCCATCGCGCTGCCCATGGCCAACCCGTTGACCCGTGAACCACTGGTGCGACGCGCCCTCAACTTCGCGGTCGACCGGCAGGCCCTCATCGACGGCGTCCTGCACGGTTACGCCAACGCCGCGGACAATCCGTTCCCACCCTCGGTGGGGGGCAACGCCCAGCCGGCCATCTTCGACCATGACCCGGAGCAGGCCGACAGGTTGTTGGACCAGGCTGGTTGGCCGAGGGGCGAAGACGGGATCCGGACCAGGAACGGCCACCGGGCCATGCTGACCCTGATGCACCCCACCGACGACGCCGAGCGCCGTGACCAGGCGCACGTGATAGCCGATCAGCTCCGTGCAGTGGGTATCGAGGTGAGCGTTGAAGGCTTGAGCTGGGATCTGATCGAGGCCCGCATGAGCGCCGACGCATTGGTCTTCGCCGGGGGGACAGCCGGCAACCCGGATGCCACGGCGTGGAGCTGGATGGCATGCGGGTTGGCGGGGGACGGTTTCAACAACCCCGGCCACTACTGCAACGAGGACTTCGACCAGGCCCTGGTGGAGGGACGCTCCACCACGGATCTGGCCACGCAGCAGGCCGCGTATGCCCGGGCGAACCGGATCTACGCCGAAGACCCGGGTTTCGTCTTCCTCAATACCGTTTCGCGCACCTACCTCGTGCGCCCTGGGCAGTGGGACGGCATTGAACCCCACCTCGAGGGCCATGTGCACGCCGTGTCCTGGGGCCCGTGGTGGAATATCGCGGAGTGGACTCGTTGACCACGTTTCGGCTCTGGGCCAAGCGACTGGCCTCGGGTCTGATCGCTCTGGTCGTGATCGGCGTCGGCGTGCTCGTGCTGGCCGACCTCTCGCCGCGCGACCCCCTGGTGAGCTACCTGGGCAGTTCCTACCTGAACGCGTCGCTGGAGTCCAGGGCAGAGGCGGCGCGAGCGCTGGGGTTGGACGTCACCTGGTGGCAGGCCGGGCTGGCCTGGCTGCAAGGGCTGGTGAACGCTGACCTGGGCACCTCGCGCGTGATGGGCGCTCCGGTGGCCGCGGTGATCGCCGATCGGCTGCCCTGGACGTTGGCACTGGCCCTGCCGGCATTCGTGGTGGCATTGGGCGCTTCACTGTGGCTGGTGGTGCGGGCCAACCTGCACCCGGGTGGTTGCTTTGACCGGGCCGTCCAGGCGCTGACGGGCGCCCTGGCTGGCTTACCGGCTTTCCTGTTGTCACTGGGGGTCATGGGCGCGTTCTTCGTGGTTGCACGCATGCTCGGGACCACACCGTTGCCGGCATCGGGCGCGTACTCGCCGGGCTCCCGGGCGCTGGGGCTCGAGGTGGGCGACGTGGTGCAGCATGGCGTCATCCCGCTGACCGCCTTCGCAGTGAGCACCATGCCGGCCCTGGTGGCGCACCTGCACCGCGCGATGGCACCGGCCATGAACGGAGATCCAGCCCAATCGGCGCGCGGCTTGGGGATGCCGGAACGGGCCGTCATCCTTCGGGTGGTCCTGCCCCAGGCCGCGCTGCCGCTGATCGGGGTGGCGACGTCGGTGGTGGCAACCCTCATTGCGACCTCCGCGATCGTCGAACAGATCTTCGGCTGGCCCGGCATCGGCTCGGCCACCATCGCCGCCGCCCTGGAATCCGACTTGGCGCTCCTGTTGGCGACGTCCCTGGGTGCGGCCCTCATCGTCATCGCCGCCGGCTGGATCGGCGACGACGTGGCCGCGTTGATTGACCCGCGGGTGCGCCGTGAGTAGGCGCCTCAGTCGCGGCTCGGTGGTGATGTTGCTGGTGTTCGTCTCGCTGGCCGCAGCGTCGCTGATGCCGCTCGATCTGACCACCGATCTGAGCGTCCGCGGCCAGGGGCCGAGCCCAACCCACCTGCTGGGCACCGATCAACTGGGGCGCGACGTCGCAGCCCTGACCCTGCGGGGGATCCGCAACTCGGCCATGGTGGGGGTATCGGCGGCGCTGGCCTCTGCCGCGATCGGATTGGCCATCGGGGTGGCGATGGGGCTGGGGCCGCGGCTGGCCGACGAGGTGGGCATGCGGCTGGTGGAGATCACCGACACCGTGCCGACGCTCCTGCTGGCGATCCTGGTGACCGCACTGCTCGGCCCATCTCCCGCCGCCATCGTCGTCACGATCGCGGTGACCCACTGGAGCCGCCTGGCCAGGATCATCCGCGCCGACCTGCTCAGCTTCCGCCACCGCGACTGGGTCACCGCATCCATCACGATGGGTGCCTCGCGCTGGCACGTCGCCCGGGAGCACGTGCTGCCAGCCGTCGCCGGGCAGGTGGGGGTGGCGGTGGTGCTGGCCATCCCCGGCGCGATCGGCCACGAGGCCACGCTCTCCTTCCTGGGACTGGGATATCCCCCCGACAACCCCTCGCTGGGCACGATGGTCGCCGACGCCCCCGCCGCCCTGATCGAAGGGCATGGGTGGCCGGTGATCGCGCCCAGCGTCGCCCTGGTGCTGCTGTGCCTGGTGGGCATCATGCACCTGATAGGCACGAGGCGGCCGGTGGCGCTCGAGCAGCCCTGCGCACCGATCCCCGCAGTGTCCCCGCCGCCGGGGGCGGCCGTGGTGACCGTCAGCCAGCTGCGGGTCCGCCGAGGTGAGAGCAAGGTCCTGCGAGACGTCGAGCTGGTGCTGCGCCGCGGCGAGTTCGCGGTGCTGCTCGGTGAATCCGGTGCGGGCAAGTCCACCGTTCTGCAAGCCATGGTGGGGGTGCTGCCTGGCCCCGCCCTGGTGGAGGGTTCCATCACCTACCACGGGGCGGATGCCCCCATTGAACTGCTCGGCCTGCCCCGAGACCGACGTCGTGCCTGGGCGAAACGCGTCTCCCTGGTCTCCCAATCGGCACAAACCGCCCTGCCCCCGACCACACGATTGCATCGGAGCCTGGCCCGGGCTGCGCGCTCACGGGGGAGCGTGGACGGGCTGCTGGAACGGGTGGGTCTCGCCCCAGAACTGGCCGGCCGCTACCCCCACCAGCTCTCGGGTGGACAGTCACGTCGTGCCTTGCTGGCGCTGGCCCTGGCCGGGCAGCCGGAGGTGCTGCTGGTGGACGAGCCCACGGTTGGTCTCGACACGGACGCCGCGACCCGCGTCCTGGAGTTGTTGCGCCGGGAGTGCGACAGGGGAGTCTCCGTGCTGGTGACCACGCATGCCGCCGATCTGGTGCTGCCGTGGGCTGACCGGGTGCTGGCGCTGGCCGACGGTCGGGTCAGCCCCATGACCTGGCCCGGGCAGGATCCCCATCATGCCCCCGCCGCGGCCGATCGGGGGGCGCATGCTTGAGCTCCGTGGAGTCACCACCGGTTACGGCGACCCCTCCAGGGCGACGCCGGTCCTGTCGGACTTCCACCTGCGGGTGGCACCCGGGCAACGGTGGGGACTCCTGGGGCCCTCGGGATCCGGGAAAACCACCATCACCCGGTTGCTGAGCTTCCAGCTGCCGCTCTGGGCCGGCAGCTACCAGCTGGACGGTGAACCGGTCACCGCCACCGGATGGGATGTTCCCGCGGCAGTGCGGCGCCGGGTGGGACTGGTGTTCCAGTCGGCCCGGGCGGCGGCCAACCCCCGGATGAGGTTGCGCACTGCCATCACCGAACCGTTGCGTTGCCTGCCGGGCGCGCTGCGGCCCGACGGGGAAGCGGCCGGCGAGCGACTGGCCGCCGCCCTTGACCTGGCCCGGTTCCCGTCGGACCTGCTGGACCGGTTGCCGGCCGAGGTCTCGGAGGGACAATTGGCGCGCGCGATGCTGGCCAGGGCCGTGATCGCCGAACCGCGCTACCTGGTCTGCGACGAACCCACCGCCTCCCTCGACCCGGCGACCGCCGCCGCGGTCTGGGACGCGCTGGGGCAACTCGCCGACAACGGCGTCGCAGTCCTGGTGGTCTCCCACCACGAAACAGATCTGGTCCGCTGGACCGACCGGCTGCTCCGGCTGGCCGGACAGCGCCGCGCGTAGACTCCCTGAGTTGTGAGCCCAATGTCACTGCAGCATCGTCCCTCGGCCCTCCTGCTCGACTTCGGTGGCGTGATCTTCGAACTCAGGAAGAGGGCTGAAGGCGCCACGGAGGTGGCCGAGCACATCCGCGACCGCCTGTCCCGTGCCGGCCACGAGTACCCGCTGGAGGAGCTGCGGGCCGGCTTCCTGGCCGCCCAGGTGGCGCTCAAGTACTGGAAGCATTCCTCGTCGCGACGGCCGGCACCCGTCGAGCTGTCCCACCGTGAGATCGTGGGCGACTTCATCGCCGCGGA
Organism: uncultured Tessaracoccus sp.; assembly: GCA_964588895.1. Lineage (GTDB taxonomy): Bacteria > Actinomycetota > Actinomycetes > Propionibacteriales > Propionibacteriaceae > Arachnia. The sequence continues at coordinate 1,145 of CAZPSO010000093.1, read as the reverse complement.
GCTGGACCGCGGCGCCCGCGGGCTCCTGATGGACGAGGCCACACCGCTGCTGGAGACCATCGCCATGACCACGGCGGAGCGCGTCATGCGGCCCGGTGTCCCCGACCTGCTGGAGTTCTGCCGGCGCGAGGGGATCGCGCTGGGAGTGGTCTCCAACGCCCATGCCGGCGGCTATCACCGGCGTCTCCTGGAGGAGAACTCCTTGGCCGGGTACTTCGGCGTGCAGGTCTATTCCGACGAGGTGGGCATCCGCAAGCCCAACCCACGAATGATCCACATCGCGGCCGAGGCGCTGGGCGTGCAGGTGGCCGACGCGTGGTTCGTGGGTGACACCCAGGATCGCGACGTGGCGGCCGGTCGGCGCGCCGGGGTGGGTGCCATGCTCCTGGTCCGTTCGAAACGCACCGACCACCCGCCGTTTCCTGTGCCCCACACCCCCGACATAATTCTCGACGACCCGCGCGGCGTCCTCGCAGCGTTGCGGGCCGCCAGCCCTCCCGGCTGAGCGGTGCCAGCGGGCCTGCCCCGCCGTCTGCTTGCGTTCAACAACCCCAGGAGGGCCTCCCTCGCGCGCGAAAACCACCCGTTGACCCAATCAATTGGGATTAAGGAACGGTCACGGTTTCGGCGACTGTCGACAAATCAGCGACGGAAGCAGCCCATGCTGGTTTAGCATTCCGGGCATGACCGAAACCGGTAGCGCGTCACAGTCGACGACCCTGGGCAAACCCCTGGTGGTCCTTGAAAACGTCAACAAGCACTTCGGAGACCTCCACGTCCTCAAGGACATCAACCTCACGGTGCACGAGGGCGAGGTGGTGGTGGTGATCGGCCCGTCCGGCTCCGGCAAATCCACCCTGTGTCGCACGATCAACCGGTTGGAGACCTACGAATCCGGTTCGATCACCATCCACGGCGATGAACTTCCCGAGGAGGGCAAGGCTTTGGCCAGGCTCCGTGCCGACGTGGGCATGGTGTTCCAGAGCTTCAACCTGTTCCACCACAAGACCATCCTCGAGAACGTGACCATGGGCCCCATCAAGGTCCGCAAGGTCAAGCCGGACGCGGCCAGGCAGCGAGCCATGGAACTGCTCCAGCGGGTCGGCGTCGACCATCAGGCGAACAAGTACCCGGCCCAGCTCTCC
>CAZPSO010000092.1:0-9770 GCA_964588895.1 uncultured Tessaracoccus sp. | reverse complement strand
AGTTCGGCATGAACTGGGCGGAGTACTCGCGGTTCGTGGGCGACGTCTTCGGCGCTCCCCTGGCCCTCGAGGCCCTGCTGGCCTTTTTCCTCGAGTCGACCTTCATCGGCCTGTGGATTTTCGGGTGGGACCGCCTGCCCAAGAAGATCCACCTGGTCACCATCTACATGGCGGCGCTGGGCACCATGCTCTCCGCTGTGTTCATTCTGGCCGCCAATTCCTGGATGCAGAATCCCGTCGGCACCATCTTCAATGCCGCGACCGGCCGGGCAGAGATCGACGGTGTTTCCGGATTCCTGGAAGTCCTGACCAACCCCGTGCTGCTCGTGACGTTCCCACACGTGATGTTCGGCGCCTACATGGTGGCCGGTGGCCTGCTCGCCGGCATCGCCGGCTGGCACCTGGCACGTCTGCGCAAGCTGGGCGCATCAGCCCCGGCCGAGGACGTCCAGGCCTACCGGTTCGGCGCCAAGCTGGGAGCATGGGTGCTGATCGGCGCCTCCGTCGGCGTCGTTGTCTCCGGCGACCTCCAGTCCAAGGTGATGTTCGACGTGCAGCCGGTCAAGATGGCCGCCGCCGAGGGTCTGTTCGAAAGCGAGGAGAACGCGGGGTTCTCCGTCTTGACCGTCGGCAACCTCGATGGCACGGAGGAGCTCTGGTCGTTGCGGATCCCCGGACTGCTGTCGTTCATGGCCGGCTCCGAATACATCAAGGGCATCGACGAGCTGCGCAGCGACTACTTCCGGGAAGGCTTCCTGCGGGGCGACGAGAGCCGCACGCAGCTCCAGGAGCAATGGCGCCAGCACCTCAGCGACCAGCACGGCGGCACCTTCTCCGAGGCGCTGGCCGCGGCCTACCCCGGCCTGGAGCAGATGGATCCCATTCCGAATGTGATGCTCTCCTACTGGACGTTCCGCCTGATGATCGGGGTGGGCATGGCCGGTGTCGCGATCGGCGCGTTCCTGCTGTGGACGCTGCGCAAGGGCAACCTGCCCAAGGGCGGTCCCCTGTTCACGATGCTGATGTTCGCCATGCCGCTGCTGCCGCTCTTCGGCAACTCGTTCGGGTGGATCTTCACCGAGATGGGCCGTCAGCCGTGGGTGGTGGTGGGCACCATGCCCACAGCCCTCGGCATCTCGCCGACGGTCTCGGCCGGCACCGTGCTGTTCTCGCTCATCGTCTACACCCTCACCTACGGGGCCCTGGCCGTCATTGAGGTGTGGCTGTTCCTCAAGTACGCCAAGCGGGGCCTGCCGGACGTCGGACCCGTCGAGGTTCTCGACGACGACGACTCGCCCCTGTCGTTCGCCTACTGACTCAAGGAGACCAGTTCATGTTCCTCCTGGAAATCGCGGTCCCGACGCTCGCAGTCGTCTGGTTCGTACTGATCGCCGTCCTGTGGGTGGGGTTCTTCTTCCTTGAAGGCTTCGACTTCGGCGTCGGCATGCTCCTGCCCATCCTGGGCAAGAACGAGAAGAAGCGCCGGGTGATGGTCAACACCATCGGACCCGTCTGGGACGGCAACGAGGTATGGCTGATCACCGCCGGCGGCGCCATGTTCGCGGCATTCCCCGGCTGGTACTCCACGCTGTTCTCGGCGCTGTACCTGCCCCTGCTGCTGGTGCTGGTGGGCCTGATCTTGCGCGGTGTCGCCTTCGAATACCGAGCCAAGGGGGAGACCCCGCGCTGGCGCACCATGATGGACTGGTTCGCCATCATCGGCTCGTTCCTGCCCAGTCTGGTGCTCGGCATCGGGTTCGCCAACTTCGTGATCGGCCTCCCCAACGACGGCCTGCTGTTCGACGGCACCTTCTGGGGCCTGTTCAGCCCCTTCGCCCTGCTGGGGGGCCTGGTGTTCGTGACGCTGTTCCTGAGCCACGGCGCCACGTTCCTGACGCTGAAGACCAAGGGGGAGATCAGCTCCCTGGCCCGCGGGTTCGTCGCCAGGATCGGCTGGGTCACCGCCGCGCTGGTGGCGGTCTTCGTCGTCAGCCAGAACATCTTCTGGCCGGCCACCTCCGAGTTCGGCGCATTCTCGATGGTCGCCTGGATCCTGGGCGTGGTGGCCATTGCTGCTGCGCTCGGCTCGGTGGCCATGACCACCATCATGAAGAGGGAGGGCTGGGGCTTCGTCCTCGGCGGAGCGTCGATCGTGGCCCTCGTCTCCGGCATCTTCTTCCGGATGTACGGAAACCTCGGCTTTGCGCAGAACACCAGCGTGGCCCCCGGCGAACGGCTCAACATCATCACCGCGGCATCGTCGGAGACCACCCTGCAGATCATGTCCGTGGCGGCGGCGGTGTTCATCCCGATCGTCCTGGCTTACCAGGCCTGGTCGTACTGGGTGTTCCGCAAGCGGATCTCCACCAAGAACATTCCGGATGAACTGGAAGTGGAAGAGGTGGCCTGACCCGCTCATGGCAGGACCCATCGATCCACGATTGTGGAAGCGGGCGGAGGCGACCAGGAAGTACCTGGTCGCCTCCGTCGTCGTGGGCATCCTCACCGCAGTGCTGATCATCGCCCAGGCACAATTGATCGCCGAGGGCATCGTCACCATCTTCACCACCCAGCAGATACCACCTCTGTGGCCTGTCTTCATGGCGGTCCTGCTGGGCGTGTTCGTCCTGCGGGGCTTCCTGGGGTGGCTGAACTCCGTCCTGGCCCACCGGAGTGCGGCCGCGGTGAAGTCGCAGTTGCGTCGCGACATCATGGCCGCTCGCCTCACACGACCCACGACGGGCCCGGCGTCGTCGTCCTCGGTGGCCAGGGTGGTCACAACCGGCCTGGATGACCTGGACGGCTACTTCTCCAAGTACCTGCCCCAACTGGGCCTGGCGGTCACCGTCCCATTCATCGTGGGTCTGGTGGTGCTGGCCACCGACTGGAGTTCTGCGTTCATCATCGCGTTCACCCTGCCGCTGATCCCGCTGTTCATGGCGCTCATCGGCTGGACCACGCAGAAGGCCACGGCCCGCAGCTACCGCGTTGCCGACCGGCTGACCAACCACTTCGCCGACCTGATCGAGGGTCTTCCGACGCTGCAGGCCTTCGCCCGTGCCCGGGCGCAGAAGCGCGGCATCGAACTGAACGAGGACAAGTACCGCAGTTCCACCATGCGGGTGCTCTACGTCTCCTTCCTCTCCGCCATGGTGCTGGAACTGCTGGCCTCCCTGTCGGTGGCGATCGTGGCGGTCACCGTCGGCTTCCGGCTGGTCTATGGAAATGTCGACTTCTACACCGCACTGTTCGTGCTGATCCTGGCGCCCGAGGCCTACCTGCCGGTACGCCAAGTAGGGGTCCACTTCCACGACTCGGTTGACGGGGTGGCGGCCGCTGACGCGGCCTTCGAGATCATCGATGGTGCCGCCCGGCATACGGGCACCGTGCCCCCACCCGCACCGTCGGAGGCACCCATCCGTTGGGAGTCGGTCACCTACACCTACCAGGGAAGTGAACACCCGGCGCTGCGGGAATTCGACCTCGAGCTGCGGCCTGGCGAGGTGGTGGCACTGAGCGGCACCTCGGGGGGTGGCAAGTCGACTGCACTGGCCCTGCTGATGGGATTCATCACCGCCCCCCAGGGCCGCGTGATGGTGGGCGGGGTGGACCTCGCTGAAGCAGACCTGGGGGCGTGGCGCCGAAACATTGCCTTCGTCTCGCAGAGTCCCGGGATGCTCAACGGCACCGTCGGCGACAACGTACGCCTGGGCGCGCCCGAGGCCACCGACGAAGAGGTGGCCGAGGCCCTCCGGCAGGCCGGGGCCGACTTCAGCGCCTCCAAGGACGTGGGCGACGACGCCGAGGGGCTCTCGGGCGGGGAACGCCGGCGCGTGGCGATGGCCCGCGCCCTGCTGAGGATCCGGCTCGGCGGCGCCCGCTTGCTGGTGTTGGACGAACCCACCGCGGGACTGGACAGCGATACCGAGGCCGAGGTCCTGCGCGCTGTCAGGGCATCGGGAGCCGGGGCACTCATCGTCACGCACCGTCCGGCCGTGCTCGCAGCAGCCGACCGCACCGTCGTGCTGGAGGCCACCCGATGAAGCAGGTGTACCACCTCCTGAAGGAGCTGATGTCCACCCATCGCGAGGACCGGTTCCGGTTCGTGCTGGCCACGTTCCTGGCCGCGGCCGCGTCCGGGTCGTCGGTGGCGTTGATGGGGGTCTCTGCCTGGCTGATCAGCCGCGCCGCCGAGATGCCACCCGTGCTGTACCTGCAAGCTGCCGCCGTGGGCGTGCGCTTCTTCGGCATCTCACGGGGCGTGTTCCGCTACGTGGAGCGCCTGGTGGGCCACGACGTCGCCCTGCGCATGCAGTCGGCGCTGCGCGTCAGGACCTACGACAAGCTCAGCCGCACCACGCTCATCGGGAGACGACGCGGCGACCTGCTCACCCGGGTGGTCAGCGACGTGGCCGCGGTGCAGGACCTGGTGGTGCGCGTCGCCATCCCCGCCCTGGCGGCATCGCTGGTGATCACCGGGACCAGCATCATGCTGGCCCGGTTCAACTGGCGCTCGGCACTGGTGCTGTTCGTCACCGCCGTGCTGGCCGGCGTCGTGGTGCCGCTGCTGGGGCAAAGACTCTCCCGCCGGGCCGACCTGGCCGCCGTACCCACGCGCGGGCTCCTGGCCGACCACGTGCGCGAAACCACCCGCACCAGCACCGACCTGCTCGCCTATGGGGCGGTCGCGGCCGCCCTGGACCGGATTGCCGAGGCCGACGAACAACTCAAACGGCAAGAGGCCCGCGCTGCCTGGGTGCGTGGCATCGGCACCGCCATCCAGGTGCTGGCCGCCGGCGTTGCCGTGGTCGCGGCCCTGGCGATCGGCGGCGAGGCCGTGGTGGCCGGTGACCTCAGGCCCCGCCTGTTGGCTGTCCTGGTGCTGACCCCGCTGGCGTTGCACGAGGTGTTCCAGACCTTCATCCAGGCCGCCCAGACCTACACCCGCTCCCGGGTGGCCCTGACGCGCATCGGCGAGGTCCTTGACGAGGAGCCGGTGGGCCGGGGCGACGTGCTCGTCAGCGACGCGGTTGGCTCCGGCATCCAGCTGAATGACGTGAGCGTCGGCTGGCCCGGCCATCAGCCCGTCCTGACCGGGCTGGACCTGGATGTCTCCCCTGGGGAGCGAGTGGCCCTGGTGGGCCCCTCCGGTTCCGGCAAGACCACGGTGGCCGCCACCATCATGGGGCTGATCGACCCGGCCTCCGGAGACGTCGTCCGCGGGGGCCGGGTGGGCTATCTAGCCCAGGACGCCCACGTGTTCGCCACCTCGATGGCGGAGAACATCAGGATCGGCAACAAGGACGCCACCGATGACGACGTGGCCCGGGCGCTGGACCGGGCCGGGCTGCCCGTGGACCCGGGGCGGGTTGTCGGCGAGGCCGGCTCCACGCTGTCCGGCGGGGAGCGCCGGCGCCTGGCCTTGGCCCGCGTTCTGGCGGATCAGCGCGACGTACTGATTCTGGACGAGCCAACCGAACACCTGGACCAGGAGACGGCCGAGGCGCTGATGGCCGACGTGTGGCTGGCCTCGCGGGGACTCGCCGTGCTGGTCCTCACCCATGATCCCGGCGTGATCGCGCAGTGCCACCGCGTGGTCAGCCTCGCCTGAGGGCCACTCGTGGGCCCAATCCCCGGCGGGGACCGGGGTGGAAGATAGAGTGTTGCCGTGTTCGCAGCAGCCTCAACGACGCCCCGTCGGCTGAAGGTGGCCCAGTTCATCGACAACTACGGCCCGGGCAGCAACGGGTTGATGTTCGCTGTCCAGGCATTGGAGGGCAACCTGCTGGACGCGGGGCACGAGGTGGTCGTGGTGGCCCCCCGTGCGAAGGGCCCCAACCCGCATTTCGGGCGCGAGGGCCGCCAGGAGCTTCGGCTGCCGTCCATGAGGGTGCCCCGCCTGCCCACCCGGGTGGCCAACGGCCGCCAGTTCGAGAAGACGATCGATCGGATCGAGCAGCTCAAGCCCGACGTGTTGCACGTGCACGGCTTCGGCCCGATCGGGGCCCTTGGGGTGTGGGCCGCTCGACGCTGCGGGCTGCCCATGATCCTCACCTGGCACACCGACTTCGACGCCTATGCCGACCACTACTCGGCGATCCTGCCCCTGATCAATCCGATGGTCCAGGTGTTCGCTCGCATGTCCCACGGCGAGGTGATCGGCTCCCGGCAACTGCGCGAAGCAGCCTCCCGGTGGGAGGGCCGGGGCAGGTCCACCGCCACCGTGCTCGGCCTTTGCCAGGCCATGCTGGAAGCCGCCGACGTCGTCACCACACCGTCACCGAAGACGGCTGATCGCTGCCGCGAACTCGTACCGGACCTCAACATCCGTGTCATGCCCAACGGCGTGGACCCGCTCCCCTCCGGCCCCCCGCCCCTCGAGCGGGGCCCTGGCCCCCTGGTGCTCTATGCCGGACGGATCGCTCCCGAGAAGGGGATCATCCTGCTGGCGGAGGCCTTCGAACTGGTGGCGGCCGTGCGCAAGGACGCCCACTTGATGGTGGTGGGCGACTGGCAGCGCTACAGCCGTATCGAGAAGGCCCTCGCCCGAGGACGTGACCTCGGCTGGATCACCCTGCCCGGCGAACAGAAACGCGACGCCCTGGGTGCCTTCTACGAGATGTCCGACATCTTTGCATTCCCCAGCCAGACCGACACCCAGGCCCTCGTGCTCCACGAGGCGGCGCTGGCGGGACTGCCGATCGTTTCCGTCGACCCGGCACTGCGGTTGGTGCTGCAACCGGGGGTCAATGGTGAGCTCACCCGCCCCACGCCCGCTTCGCTGGCGGCCGGCATCCTGCGCGTCATCGACCGCCTCGAGGACCCGGACTGGAAGGCCCGGGCAGCGGCCACGTCGAGGCGGTTGGCCAGCCAATGGACCATCGAGTCACAGGCCGTGGAGATGCTTGATCTCTACGCTGAAGCCGCCACCTCCCGGTTCGCAACCTGCGCAACATGAGAACTGCCCGCCCCGGATCCCCGGGACGGGCAGTTCTCGAGCGTCAGTGCCGCTCAGCGCACCACGCGGGCGCAGCTCCAGGGCTGCAGGCCACGCTGTGCGTGGAGCCGGTTGGCGACGGTGATCTGCTCGGCGCGGCTGGCCTGGTGCGGGTAGGCCGCGAAGTCGCCACCATTGACCGAGCGCCACGTGGCCAGGTTGAACTGCAGCCCGCCGTAGTAACCGTTGCCGGTGTTGATGTTCCAGCGCTGGTTGGACTCGCACTCGGCGATCTGGTCCCACATTCCGGCACGAGCCAGGTTGATGGCGTGCCCGGACGACGAGCTGCTGGAGCTCGAACCGCTATCCGAAGAACTGGAGGCACTGGAGGAGCTCGAGGAACCGGAGGACCCCGAGGAGTTGCTCGACGTCGACGGCGCGGGCGTGGGCGTCGGCCGTGGGCGTTCCTTGGTGCCGCTGGTGGTCACCTGGTGCACCGGCTGCTTGGAGACCACCTCGTCGACGAACGAGTCACTGACCAGTTCGCCGTCGTGGAAGGTTTGCGTCCAGGTCTGGCGCATGGCGCCTTCGACACCCGCGGTGGTCACCTTGGATTCGCCACGGTAGAGCTCGCTCGAAGTGGCGGTCTTCTTCGTGAACGGGATGGACTCCTCGCGGAAGATGTCGCGCACCTCGACGTCGACGTAGGTGATCTCGAGGCCGTCCGTCAGGACCGTGCTGGTGTCGGGGGTGACGATGTCGTTGTCGTCGGGCGCCACGCCGGCTTCGTCCAAGACATCCTGCACGGTGCCCGCGATCCTGAAGGCGTTGGGCTCACCGGCGACGGTCAGGGACACGTCCTTGGCGGTGGCAATCTCGAGGCTCAGGCCCTGGCGGCCGATGGCCGCGGAACGGGAGGCGGACAGCTTTGAATCGGACTCGTCGAGGTCCAGGTAACCCAGCGCCTCCTCAACGGTGCGCGCGGTGGTCCACACCTCGCGGGTCTGGCCATCCACCGTCAGCTCCAGGGGGCGGCCGAGCATGATGGTGATCTCCATGTCTTCGGCGATCTCGGTCTCGACGCCTGGGAGCACGACGTCATGCTGGCCCAGTTCGATCTGCTCAAGATCCAGGACCTCCGCGACGGTGTCTTCTCGGACTGCGATCGTGCGGGTCTCCCCGTCGATGGTGACGTGCACGTCGTTCTTGTGCAGTGCGGTGGCAACTCCGGCGGTGGCGATGACGGCGAGGCTCACGCCTGCTGCCACTGCGGGGATCCAAACCTTGGCCATGCTTCTCCTGTTTGTTGCTGACTGACCAAATCAGCGTAACCCGCTTCCTGAGAAAAACCAAAAGATTCTCTCAGAAACGGGTAGTCTGCCCCCTCACACCGGGCGACGCTCGCTGCGGAACAGTCTCAGGCGCAAGCTGTTCAGGACCACGAACACACTCGAGAACGCCATGGCAGCGCCCGCAATCATGGGCGTCAGAAGCCCAACGGCCGCGATCGGGATGGCCAGCACGTTGTACGCGAACGCCCACACCAGGTTGGTTCGAATGTTGCGGTCTGTTGCCCTCGAGAGCCGGACGGCATCCACCACCGAGACGAGGTCGTCGCGCATCAGGGTGATGTCGCTGGCCGCGATCGCGGCGTCGGTGCCGGCACCCATGGCGATGCCCAGGTTGGCCTGCGCCAGGGCCGCAGCGTCGTTGACGCCATCTCCCACCATGGCCACGTTTCGACCCTGCTCCTGCAGCTTCCTGATGGCATCGGCCTTGGCCTGAGGCAGTACCTCCGCCCGCACGTCGGTGATGCCCACCTGGGCTGCGACGTGGTCTGCCACCTGCTGGTTGTCGCCGGTGAGCAGGACCGGGGACAGCCCCAGCCCACGCAGCCGCGTCACCACTTCGCGGGCACCGTCCTTGAGTTGGTCACCCACCACGATGCGACCCAGGAGCACGCCCTCGCGCACCACGAAGACCTCGGAGCCGATGACCTGGCTCGTGGCCACGGGATTGGCGATTCCCTGTGCGGCCAGAATGCGGCCCGAGCCGACGTGGACCGGGGCGCCGTCGATCCTGGCCTGGATCCCGTGCCCGGGCAGGGTGGCGAAGTCGGTGGCGGCGACGGGGTTGTCGCCCACCTGCTCGATGATGGCCTTGGCGATGGGGTGCTCGGAACCGGATTCCACGGCTGCGGCCACCTGCAGCAACTCTTCGCCGGAGATGCCGGCTGCGGGTTCGACGGAAAGCACCGTCATCTGTCCCGTCGTCAGGGTGCCGGTCTTGTCCAGGACGATGGTGTTGATGGCCTGCGCCTTCTCCAGCGCCACCGGGCCCCGGATGATGGTGCCCAGTTCAGCACCACGACCCGTGCCCGCCAGCAGCGCGGTGGGCGTGGCAAGGCCGAGGGCGCAGGGGCAGGCGATGATGAGGACGGCGATGGCGGAGGTGAGCGCCAGGGTCAGGCCGGAGCCGAAGACCAGGTGGGCCGCGAAGGTCAGGGCAGCGATCACGAGCACCGCAGGAACGAACCAGCCGGTGACCTGGTCGGCAACGCGCTGCGCCTTGGCCTTGCCGGTCTGGGCCTCGTCCACCATGCGCGCGATCTGCGCCACCTGCGTGGCGGAGCCCACGGCCGTGGCACGCACCACCAAGCGGCCCGTCGCATTGACCGATCCGCCGATCACCCTGGAGCCGGCCACCACCTCAACGGGCAGGGACTCGCCGGTGATGATGGAGGCATCCACGGCGGACATGCCCTCAATCACTTCGCCATCGGCGGCCACCTTCTCGCCGGGGCGGACGATGAACTCGTCGCCCAGGGCAAGCT
>CAZPSO010000091.1:0-9814 GCA_964588895.1 uncultured Tessaracoccus sp. | reverse complement strand
TCCAGGAAGTTCTCGTCCTGGGGGTGGATACCGAAGGTGGGATCCCACGGGATGAACATGCCGGCCGCGCAGCGTTCCCACTCCTCCACCTCGCGGTGGCTCAGCTCCAGGGCGTCCGCCACCCGTAGGTAGGCCCCCGGGTTGAACTGCTCCATCTCGCGGATCAGTGCGGCCGCGTTGGCCAGGTTGGCCCGCGCCATGACGTTGGTGAACAGGTTGTTGTTGACCACGGTGGTGTATTCGTCGGGCCCGGTCACCCCATGGATGTGGAACGTCCTGGCGCCGTCGGCCATGGTGCGCCAAAAGCCCAGGTCTGCCCACATGCGCGCGGTTTCCACCAGGACGGCAGCCCCGTCGCGGTGCATGAACTGGGTGTCACCGGTGACGGTGCGGTACTTCGCAAAGGCGAACGCGACATCCGCATCAATGTGGTACTGCGCGGTGCCGGCCGCGTAGTACGCGGACGCCTCCTCACCGTTGATGGTGCGCCACGGGAACAGCGCACCATCCAGCGACATCACACGGGCGCGTTCACGCGCCTGCGGCAACAGGTTGACCCGGTAGCGCAGGGCGTTGCGCGCCACCCGCGGGTTGGTGTACATCAGGAACGGCAGCAGATAGATTTCCGTGTCCCAGAAGTAGTGCCCCTCGTACCCGGAACCGGAGACGCCCTTGGCGGGGATGCCGAGCTGGTCGCTGCGTGCCGCTGCCTGTGCCAGCTGCAGCAGACACCAACGGACCGCCTGCTGAATGGCGGGCTGGCCCTCCACCTCCACGTCGGAGTTCAGCCAGAAATCGTCGAGGAACTCCCGCTGGGTGTTCTGGTAGTGCTCATATCCCTCGCCCTTGACGCGGTCCAGCGTGCGGCGGCACCTGTCGTAGAGCTCCTGGACGGGAACGCCGCGGGAGGTGTGGTAAGCGACGGACTTGCGGATCCGGATGGTCTTGCCTTCCTGGGCGTCGATCCGGAAGACGTGCTTGGCGCTGTCCTCGTCGGCGGAGACGGACTGCTCCACCTGATTTTCGGTCTCCAGATCGTGGTCGGCGGCCACCACGATCGTCATGCCGGAATCAGCCGTCTGGAAGCCCAGCGCCACCCGATTGCCGTCGTTCCAGTGGTTGCGGGGCTGCAGCACGCGCTCGTTGAACGTGTTGGTTCGCCGCGGGTCGAAACCCTCCTCGGGACGGGAGCGGCGATAGTCGTCGAATCCATCCTGGCGGTTCAGCAACTGCGAGCTGACCACCACGGGTGCATCACCCTCCAGCATGGTGATCTCCAGTTCCATCAGCGCGAGGTGGCGGTCGGTGAAGCTCACCATCCGCGAGGACGAAATCTTCACCCGCTTCCCGGCCGGGGTGCGCCACACCAACTCACGCTTCAGGCATCCGGTCTTGAAGTCCAGCTCCCTCTCGTAGGAGTCGAGGTCGGCGACACTGAGTTCCAGGGGTTCGTCGTCGACGTAGATCTTCATCAGTTTCGCATCCGGCACATTGACGATGGTCTGGCCGGTGTGGGCGAACCCGAACGCCTCCTCGGCGTGGCTGATGCGCCATGTCTCGTGAAAACCATTGATGAACGTGCCGTGGGAGTAGGACTTGCGGCCCTCCTCGGGGTTGCCACGCATGCCCAGGTAGCCGTTGCCGACGGTGAACAGCGTCTCGGTGGTGCCGAGGTCGTGGACACTGGGCTCGAGTTCCACCAGTCGCCACTCGTCCACGGGAAACCGGGAGCGGTTCATGGGGTCCGCGTCAATCCTTCGCACTGGTCAGCCCTCCAAGAGTTCGTCGAGATCCTGCACCACCAGGTCAGCACCGGCCTCGCGGAGCACGTCTGCACCCACACCCCGGTCCACACCGACCACGAGACCGAAGTCGCCTGCGGCGCCTGCCTGCACGCCTGACAACGCATCCTCCACCACCACGCATTCCCTCGTCGCCACGCCCAACTGGTGGGCGGCGGACACGAAGGTGTCCGGGGCGGGCTTGCCGGGGAGGTTCTGGTCGAGGGCGACGTTGCCGTCCACCACCACCGGGAAGTGATGGGCCAGACCAGCCGCCCGCAGCACCGAAGGAGCGTTCTTCGAGGAGGAAACCACAGCCATCTTGACGCCGCGCTCGACGAGTTGCTCGATGAGGGCGAGCGAACCGGGGAAGGGCGAGACCCCGTCGCGCTCCAGGATCTCGTTGAAGGCCTGGTTCTTGCGGTTGCCCAGTCCGCAGACGGTTTCCGCATCGGGCGAATCGGAGGGGGCACCTTCGGCCAGACGGATCCCCCGCGAGTCCAGGAAATCACGCACGCCGTCGTAGCGGGGTTTCCCGTCGACATGGGCGAAATAGTCAGCATCCGTGTACGGCTGTTGGCCCTCCACCCCAGTCAGGTAAGCGTTGAACATCTCACTCCATGCCACCATGTGCACTTCGGCGGTGGGCGTGATGACGCCGTCGAGATCGAAAAGGAACGCCGGGTACTTGCTCAGATCCATGGGTTTCAGCCTATAGCCCGCAGGTGGATCACCAAACCGGTTCGGGGGCAACTGCGTGGATCCGCCGTTGGCAGCGTGCACACCAGTAAAGGTTGCGGCCCTCCAGCAGGCGGGTGCGGACTTCGCTGCCGCACACCAGGCAGGGCAGTCCGGCACGTCGGTACACGTAGACCTCGCCGCCGTGGGCATCCACTCGCGGGTCACGACCCTGGGCCTGGGGAGCGTGCTCGGGCAGGACCGTGTTGATCCTGCCGATGCGCTTGCCGTCGGCCATCAGTTCCACCAGGTCCTCCCAGATCACTTGCCACGTGGCTCGGGTGATGCGGTTGCCGGGGGTGGTGGGCCGCAACTCTTGCCGGAACAGCACCTCTGCGCGGTAGATGTTGCCGACCCCCGCAGCGATCCGTTGATCCATCAGCAACGCGGCCACCGACTTGCCGGACCGCTCCAGCCGGGCGTAGCCCTTGGCGGGGTCAGCGTCGGGCCGCAACGGGTCCGGGCCGGAGGCGGCCAGCACGGCGAGCCGCTCCTCTTCGGTGACCGCCCTGCACCATTGGGGGCCGCGGAGATTGGCGGCCGTCTCACCGTTTTCGATGCGGAATCGGATCTGGCCCGCAACGGTGTCCGCGGGTTCGAAGCGCAGCTGCCCGATCAACCCCAGATGGATGTGGACCCACGCGGGTTCGGGCACGTCGAACCGGATGAACAGGTGTTTGCCCACGGCCTCGGCGCCCACCAGGACGGCGCCGTCCAGCCGGGCGGCCTCCACGGCGAAACGGCCTTGGGGGGAGGAGACCTGCACAGGGCCACCGGCGAAGTCGCGGTTCAGCTCGCAGGAGAGCCGATGCAGGACGTGTCCTTCAGGCATGTGCGGGACCCGGAGGCCTCAGAGGTTCTCATAGGCGGTGATCGCGTCGATGCGACGCTGGTGCCGCTCGTCCTCCGAAAAGGAGGTGGCCAGGAACGTCTCGGCGATGGCCCAGGACTCCTCCAGAGACTGCAGTCGGCCGCCGATCGCGACGACATTGGCGTCGTTGTGCTGACGCCCCAGACGAGCCAGGTCCGGGGTGGTGGCCAGCACCGCCCGGATGCCCTTGACCTTGTTGGCCGCGATCTGTTCCCCGTTGCCGGAGCCGCCCAGCACGATGCCGAGGGTTCCGGTCTCAGCCGCCACCGCTTCTGCACACGGGATGATGAAGGTGGGGTAGTCATCCTGCGCGTCGTAGACGTCCGCACCATGGTCCACCACGTCATGGCCCGCCTCGGCCAACCGCTCGACGAGGTAGTTCTTGCACTCGAAGGCGGCATGGTCGGTGGAAATGTGAACTCGCATGCTCCCATCATGGCACTGGTAGCGTGATGGAGGTGCACAAAGTCGAGACCCTCGAACTGACCGATTCCATCACCCCGGCGCTGCGCAACTACGTGGCCGCGATGCGTGAGGGCTTCTTCGAGAACCCCGTCGCAGATGACGGCATGGAACTCTGGCACAGTCTCGTGCTCTCCGACCGGACGCGCCTGCGCGCCATCTATGACGTCGACCGCCCGTTCGGGATGCAGCAGCAGCCGGTGGCCACCTTCGCGTCCTGGGACGCCACCATCAACACCGGCCGTGAGCTGGCTCCCTGCAACATGATCACCGACGTGACCGTGCAGGCCACCCACCGGCGCCAGGGCCTGATGAACGCGCTCGTGACGACCGATCTTGACGAGGCGCGGGAACGCGGCGCAGTGTTCTCGGCGTTGACGGCCACGGACGCACGGATCTATTCCCGGTTCGGGTTCGGGGTCTCGGCCACGGCCCGCAGTATCGAGCTGAACACCGGGCCCCGGTTCCAGATGGTGACGAAGCCCTCCGGGCAGGTGGTCTTCGCAGATCCCGGAGCGATCGCCGACGAGCGTCGCGCCGTGTTCGACCAGTTCCACCGCCAGCAGTTCTGGTCGGTGGAGCGGGCCAACCACTACTGGGTGACCGGGTTCGACTGGAAGACTCAGTCGAAGGAGGACCAACGCGCCGCGGTCCACCTGGACGAGAGTGGGAAACCTGACGGTTTCGCAGTCTTCGTCGTCCGCGACGACCACCTGCTGATCCGCGACCTTCTCGGTCTCAACATCGCCGCCGAGCTTGAGCTGCTGCGCATCCTTGCCCATACGGAGGGCCACGAGAAGGTGCTCTGGCCCCGGTGCTACAACCGGCGTCATCCCCTCACATGGGCCCTGTCCGACCATCGGGTGGCCAAGACCGTCTCGGAGTACGACACCGTGTGGGTTCGGATCATGGACGTCGAACGGGCCCTCGCCATGCGGGCCTTCGACAACGACGGGCATGCCACCATCGCGGTCGATGACCCGATGGGCCAGGTCTCCGGGACCTACGCGCTGGAGGTCAGGGGTGGCGTCGCCGCCGTCGAACGCACCGACGCCGCGCCCGACGTGAGCCTGCAGCTCGCCACCCTCTCCGCCCTCTACTCCGGGCTCGCCCACCCCATGGAGCTGGCAGCCACCGGCACCATCGAGGGCAGCCGGGAGGGGCTCATGCGGGTGGGCGCACTCTTCGTGAAGGAGCTCCCCGGCATCGCGGCCGCCATCTTCTGAGATCCCCGCCCCCATTCAAGGAACTTTCCTCAAGCAGGTGGCGGCCAACACCCACGCGACGCACTCCCCGGACGTAGTGTTGATCTCCCGCAGCTGGGTGGCGCCAGCTATCCGCGCCACCCAGGCGCAACGACGAGAGGTTGCAGACATGACACACATCACCATCCTCGGCAAGGGCAACATGGGCCAGGCCATCGCCGCCATCGTGACCAAGGGCGGCAACACCGTGGAGGTCTTCGACAGCAGCGACCAGGACCAGGCGGTCACCGGCTCCATCGTCATCCTCGCCGTCTACTATCCGGCACTCGAGCAGATCCTCAGCGAGCGCAGCGGGCAGTTGGACGGACGTGTGGTGGTGGACATCACCAACCCGGTGAATTTCGAGACCTTCGACGCCTTGGTGGTGGCCCCCGACGGTTCGGCCGCCCAGGAACTGGCGGACAAGCTGCCCCAGTCCAAGGTACTCAAGGCCTTCAACACCAACTTCGCAGCCACGCTCCAGTCGGCCGCGGTGGGAGGCGAGGTGCCCACCACAGTGCTGGTGGCAGGCGACGACCAGGACGCCAAGCAGACCCTGGTTGGCGTCATCTCCGCCGGCGGGCTCAAGGCCCTCGACGTCGGCTCCCTGAAGCGCGCCCGTGAACTGGAGGCACTGGGCTTCCTGCAGATGACCCTGGCGGCCAACGAAAAGGTGCCCTGGACCGCGGGGTTCGCCGTCATCAGCTGAGTTGCACGTCGACCGTTCTTCTCTGCATGTGTCACCATCCCCAACCGGCGTGGCGACCCAGACAGAGAACAAGGGCCCAGACCCGACGCCCGACCCCAGATCTCTCCCTACGTCGCCATCCCCAACCGCCGTGGCGACCCAGACAGAGAACAAGGGCCCTGCCCCCACATCTCTCCCTACGTCACCATCCCCAACCGGCGTGGCGACCCAGACAGAGAACAAGGACCCTGACCCGACGCCCGACCGCAGATCTCCCCCTACGTCGCCATCCCCAACCGGCGTGGCGACCCAGACAGAGAACAAGGGTCCAGGCCCGGGAGCAGCTCAGGGCAAGGAAGGCTCACGGGCCGCGGCGAGGACGGCCTGCTCGTGGGCCAGCAACCACTGCTTGCGCTCCACGCCATGGGCGTAGCCCACCAGCCTCCCGCTGGAGCCGACCACCCGGTGGCAGGGCACGATGATGGAGATCGGGTTGCGTCCCGTGGCGGCGCCGACGGCGCGGGAAGCCGTGGGCGCCCCAATGCGACGGGCGATCTCGCCGTAGGACAGGGTCTGCCCGTAGCCGATGCCTGCCAGCACCTCCCAGACCCGATGCTGGAACCGGGTGCCGGTGGCTTTCAGCGGCAGGTCGAAGGTGGTGCGGGTGGCGTGGAAGTACTCCTCCAGCTGCAGCGCCGCGTCGCGGGTGGCCGGTCCGTCCTGCTTACCGGCGACGTGCACGGGTTCGGCGTGCATCCGCAGCGCGGTCACTTCGCCGGCGTCGGTGACCTCGACGGTGACGAATCCCATGGGTGATTCGAGGATCGTGTATTGCATCTCATCCCTCCGGCAGTCGGTTGATGGGGTGGTCGTCCAGTGCCCACAAGTATTGCGTGGCATAGCTGCGCCACGGACGCCAGGCCTGGCTGAGCCGGGTCAGCCCGGTGATACCCAGCCGGTCGCCAGCGCGCCGAAGGCCCAGGTCCCCGGCCGGGAACGCGTCCGGATCTCCCAGCGCGCGCATCGCGATCATCTCAATGGTCCATGACCCGACGCCGGGGATCCGGCCCAGCGCGTGGCGGGCTGCCTCCCAGTCGGCGCCCGGCCCCAGGTCGAGCTCTCCTGCGGCGAGTGCTTCCACCATCGCGACGGCAGTGCGGGACCGTCTGGAGAATCCGGGCAGGTCTGCCGGGGAGAACTCCGAGAGCTGTGCAGGGGTGGGAAAGGTGTGGGTGAGTCCCCCTGCCGGGTCGTGCACCCTCGTACCGAACTTCTGCACGATGTGGGCAGTCTGCGTCCGTGCAGCCGCGATGGAGACCTGTTGGCCCACCACCGCCCGGAGCGCGAACTCCGCTCCGTCCGGCATTCGAGGCACGCGTCGGCCCGGTGCCGCTGCCACCAGCGGCGCCATCAGTTGATCTCGGGAGAGCTCCGCGTCCACCGCGGCAGCGTCGGCATCCAGGTCCAGAATGCGCCTGCAGCGGGTGATGGCGGGAGTCAGGTCGCGGGGATCGTCCAGCCACACGGTGGCGGCAACAAACCCGGCGGCAGGAGCCAGCGCCACGATTCCTGTCCCGTGCGGCAGGACCAGGGTGCGGCGGTAGGTCCCCTCACGCCATTCCTCCACACCCGGGACCGCTGTGGCCGCCAGGTGCCCGAAGACGTTGCTCGGCTCGAACGGCTGCCGGTAGGCCAGCCGGAGACTCAGGGCCGAGGCCTTCGCAGGTCGGTGCCGACCGGCATCGCTGCGCAACGCCCGGGGCGGGCAGCCGAACGCCCGGCGGATCGCGTCGTTGAAGGAGCGAACCGAGCCGAAGCCTGCCGCGAAGGCCACATCGGTGACCGGCAGCGACGTGGTTTCCAGCAGAATGCGAGCGGTGTGGACCCGCTGCGCCCGCGCCAGCGAGACCGGTGAGGCGCCCAACTCGTCCCGGACGCTGCGCTGCACCTGCCGCACCGAGTATCCCAGCCGGGCGGCCAGCCCGGGCAGGCCCTCCCGCTCAATCACCCCGTCACCGATGAGGCGGACCGCCCTGGCCACCACGTCGCTGCGATGGTCCCACTCGGGAGAGCCTGGAACTGTGTCCGGGCGACACCGTCGGCAGGCCCGGAACCCTGCGGCTTGGGCCGAGGCCGAACTGGGGTGGAACTCGACGTTGTGGGGCTTGGGCGTCGTGGCCGGACAGCTGGGCCTGCAGTAGATCCCGGTGGTGCGCACTGCCGTGAAGAAGCGGCCGTCGAAGCGCGGATCGCGGCTGGCGATGGCCTTCAGGCAGACGTCACGACTGGGCAGCATGATCCCAGTGTGCTCCCCTGGTTTGCCGATGACTGGCAGGATTGCGACATTGTGGAAGCCATTGACCTGACCCCCCTGCCGCGCGGCTTTTTCGAGCGGCCCGCGCGCGAGCTCGCGCCCCGGTTGCTCGGTTGCCACCTGGTGGCCGGGGGCGTGGTGGTGCGGATCACCGAGGTGGAGGCCTACGAGGGTGCCACCGATCCTGGCAGCCATGCCTACCGCGGCAAGACGGCTCGCAACGCCACGATGTTCGGGGAGGCGGGACACCTGTACGTGTATCGGCACATGGGATTGCATTCCTGCTGCAACATCGTGGCCTCCACCCTCAACCATGCCAACGGCTGCCTGGTGCGGGCCGGTGAGGTGGTGGCCGGGCGGGACACAGCCCGGTTGCGGCGCTCCACCGCCGGCGTGACCCGCAGTGACCTCGATCTGGCCCAGGGCCCGGGGCGGCTGACGGTGGCGCTCGGCGTCACGTGGCTGGACGACGGCCTGGACCTGTGCGATCCAGCCAGCGGCATCCACGTGGCGGACCGCACCAGCGTTCCCCGGGTGGTCAACGGTCCCCGCGTGGGGCTGCGTCCCGAGGCCACGGAGCCCGAGGAGTTGCACCTGCGGTTCTGGATCCCGGACGACGCGCACGTCTCGGCCACGCGTCGGGCACCGGGATCATGACGTCAGGGCGGCGGGACCTCCGGCCAGCAGTTTCCTGAATCCCTCCTCGTCCAGGATGGGGCGATCGAGTTGCTCGGCCTTTTCTGCCTTGGAGCCAGCGTTTTCTCCCACCACGACGTAGTCGGTGTTCTTGCTCACGGAGCCGGCCGCCTTGCCGCCACGGGTGAGGATGGCCTCCTTGGCCTCATCACGGCTGAACCCCTCGAGCGAACCCGTGACCACGATGGTGAGACCCTCCAGCGTCCGTGGCATGGCCTCGTCCGCCTCGTCGGCCATCCGCACCCCGGAGGCCGCCCAACCTTCGACGATGTCCACATGCCACTGCTCGCGGAACCAGTCCTTGATGGACTCCGCGATCACGCTCCCCACGCCGTCGGCTGCGGCCAGTTCCTCGGTGGAGGCTGCACGAATCGCGTCCAGCGACATGAAGCGGGTGGCCAGCGACCGCGCCGCAGTCGGGCCGACATGGCGGATGGACAGCGCCACCAGCACCCGCCACAGCGGCTGATCCCGGGCCTGGTCCAGGTTGCGCAGCAGGCTGAGGCCGGTGGCCGAGAGCACGCGGCCCTCGTGCACCAGCCCCCCGGGCGCCTTTCCCGGATCCTCCAGCTCGGCCTTCTTCGCGGCCCGGGTGTAGAGCTCGGTGGTGATGAGCTCCTCCGGCCCCAGGTCGAAGAGGGTGGACTCGTCGCTCAGCAGGCCATCGCCAAGGAGCGCGTCGGCACCCTTCCACCCCAACGCCTCGATGTCGAAGGCGTTGCGGGAGGCCAGCGCGAACAGCCGCTCTCGCAGCTGCGAGGGGCAGCTGCGCGCGTTGGGACAGCGGATGTCCTTGTCCCCCTCCTTCTCCGGTCGCAGTTCAGTGCCGCAAGACGGGCAGTGCGTCGGCATCACGAAGCGTCGCTGGGAGCCGTCGCGCAGGGCCACCACCGGGGCCACGATCTCGGGGATCACGTCACCGGCCTTGCGCAGCACCACCATGTCCCCGATCAACACGCCCTTGCGCTCCACCTCGTAGGCGTTGTGCAGCGTGGCCAGCTCGACGGTGGATCCGGCCAC
>CAZPSO010000090.1:0-9902 GCA_964588895.1 uncultured Tessaracoccus sp. | reverse complement strand
TGCTGCCCGGTCCGCCGCGAGCGAGGTCGATGCAGGAACGACACCGGCCGCAGGGGGTGGCAGTGGGTCCCTCCTCACAGTTGAGGCAGCGCGCCAGGATGCGCGCCGAGGTGGTCTTGCCGCACCCACGGGGACCACTGAACAGGTAGGCGTGATTGACGCGGTTGTTCTCCAGGGCGCGCCCCAGCGGGACCGTGACATGGTCCTGGCCGATGACGTCAGCGAACGTGTCGGGACGATAACGCCGATAGAGCGCCAGGGGAGCGTCGTCAGCCCCGGTCTTGCGCTCGGGACCGGATTCACGCGCGGGGGGTGGTGGTGGAGCTGCGGGCCGGTCCTCCCCGCTGTTGGGGGGTGTCTCGTCTGAGTCATCGTGGGGCCCGGGTCGCTCCGGTTCGGTGACGAGCTCGTCTGCGGCCTCGCCCTCACCGAACAGGTCCGGCCCATCCTGGTAGGCGGGCTCGTCCCCGACGGCATCGTCGTCGGTGGGTGCGTAGAGGTCCTCGTAGTCGTCTTCCACATCCCCAGCCTATGGCAGGGGACTGACGCCCAGAAACGAAAAGGGGCTCCTCGCGCACCCGAAAGAGCTCACTTACCCTTGCTGCCTTCCGACCCTGGGGGAGTTGGGCGAGATATCGCCGCGCGAGGAACCTCTCCCTACTGTACTCCATCTCCACCAGCGACGCCGATTCCGCGGCGACCCAGGCTGCCGACGCACGGGTCTTGGGTGCTGCGCCGGCGTCCGACGAGAGCCCGGTCCGCGCGAGGCACGCGGATCGGGGTGGGTCGAACCTGAACCTGAACCTGAGAGATTCTTGGGTTTGACGATGAGCCGGTGTTAACGTTCCCGGACGCACTGAGAGAGGGTTCCACATGGTCAGGAAATCAATCATCGCGGCGCTGGCGGCCGTGGTGAGCGTACTGCTCGGCTTGGTTGGGCCCCAGCAGGCTTCCGCCGAGGGGGGCGCCTCCGCCGACGGGCGCCACGTCTACACCCAGCCCGGACAGCACCATGTCAACGACCGCTACTGGTTCACCGAGTGCGAGATGTACTCCACCACCGTCGTCAGGTGCATCACCGACATCTGGGCCACCACAGTCACCCGCGAGGGTGGCCGCTACCAGAACAAGGACGGCTGGGTGTTCAACAACCTGACCTACCTCCCCGGCCCTCGTGCGGAGTGGGAGGGCAACCCACTGGCCCAGAAGGACGCCTCGTGGACCAGCGAGGAAGGCCGGCGGTGGCGTACCGAGTGCGACACGCAGGCGACGGGCGGCAACGGATGCCGCTCCTATATCTGGTCCACCCAGATGCGCCACGTCGACGGCCGGTTCGTGCGCCAGACGGACTGGGTGTTCAACAACATCGTGCAGTTCTCCGATGACTCCCGTTCTGTCATCACCACCATCCCAGCGCGTTCCGCTGACGTCGCGAACTTCCCTCCTCGCGATGGAGTAGCCCCCGTTCCGGCGCCCACGCCAACACCGACGCCCGTCGCACCGGCACCCGTCGCACCGGCACCTACGCCGACTCCCGATCGCGGCAATGGCGGCAACGGCAACACCAATGGCGTCCTCGGCACCTGCGGAGTGTCCTACTACGCGGACTACTTCGATGGCCGGCGGACGGCCAACGGTGAGATCTTCCGCCAGGACCAGATGACCGCGGCCCACAAGACGCTTCCGTTCAACACGATGGTGAGGGTGACCAACCGCGCCAACGGCCAGTCCGTCACCGTGCGCATCAACGACCGTGGCCCGTTCATCTCCGGACGGTGCATCGACCTGTCCAGGAGCGCCATGGAGGCCATCGGCGGCATCCGTGCCGGAGTCATCACCGGCGACTACGAGATTCTGCCCGCCTCCTGATCGAACCCCCCTTGCCCGCGAAACGGTCCGGTTCCCCCCAACCGGACCGTTTCGCCCTTCCTGACAGGCAACCTTTGGCCGGTGGCATGCGTATTAAGAGCATCACCGGCAACGCTTGTTGCCGCGGTTCCGACGAGGAGGAAAAGGCCGATGAGAGAGACCGCTTTCGACCGTTTCGCTGTGCCATGCGATGGTGTTAGGGTTCTCGGGCGCGCTCGGTTCTGGCGTGTCACCGAAGATACCGATCGGAGAACAAATGCTTAAGCGGACCTGGTACGCCCTGCTCGCGGCGATCTTTGCTTTGGGCCTGGCCATGGTCCCCGGAGCGGCCCAGGCCAACAGCGGCACCCACGTCTACAGCCAACCGGGACAGCACTACGTCAACGGGCGCTACTGGCAGACGGAATGCGCGCAGTACTCCAGCACCATCATCCGCTGCTCCACCGACATCTGGGCCACCAAGGTGATCAGCCAAGGGGGCAGGTACTACAACCACAACGGGTTCACGTTCAACAACATGACCTACCTGCCCGCCCCCCGCGAGGCCTGGGCCAACAACCCGCTCGCCGGGTACGACGCCACCACCGGCACCATGAAGAGCGGCGAAATGGTGGAGTGGAACGGCGAGGACGGGCGTAGCTGGAAGACGGAGTGCGACACCGCCGTCACCGGTCGGGGAGGCTGCCGCGTCTACAACATCGCCACTCGTGTCCAGCACGTTGGCGGACGCTTCGTGAAAACCAACGACTGGGTCCTGAACAACATCGTGCAGTTCGCCAACACCCCCGAGCAGCACGTCACCGAGATCCCTGCGCGCTCAGCAGACGTCCCCGACTTCCCCACGGAACAGGACTTCGTCCCGCCACCCGCCACTTCCTTCCGCGCCGACCCGCGTTGCATGACCGGGCGCGCCCTGTGCGTCTCCAAGAACCAGCGGAAGATGGCCTGGATGAAGAACGGGCAGATCATCAAGATGTTCGACGTTCGATTCGGCGCCGAGGGCACCCGTCTTGCCACCCGAGAGGGCGCGCGCAAGGTGGAGTGGAAGTCGCGCAACCACGTCTCGAGCATCTACAACACGGCCATGCCGTACGCCATGTTCTTCGACGGCGGCCAAGCCATCCACTACTCCTCCGACTTTGCTCGGCGGGGTTACAACGGAAACTCGGGCGGTTGCGTCAACGTCCGCGACTACGAAGGCATCAAGTGGCTCTTCGACCAAGAGGTCCGCAACGGCGACAAGGTGATCATCTACAAGTGAGCCAGCACGGTTTGGCCTTGGGCGTCAGCCTCCACTAAAGTGGCCACTGGAGGATTCGCCTAGTGGCCTATGGCGCTCGCTTGGAAAGCGGGTTGGGTTAACGCCCTCGCGAGTTCGAATCTCGCATCCTCCGCCAGACGCGGGAAACGCCGCCGGAATTGGTTCCGGCGGCGTTTTCCATGCGCCCCGGCCCTAGACTCGCCACACATACGAAGGGTGGCCAGATGGGCAGCAGCTTCTCGGTCGTCGCCATCGCGGAGGGTGCCCGCGACCATGCCGACAGCATGGAGATGGCCGCAGCCGAGTCGTTGGTGAAGGAGGCCAGTTCCACGGAGGCAGTGGTGCTGGCGAAGAGGCACAAGGAGCAGATCGAGGCCAAGCACCGCGACAGCGCCTTCAAGCTGGCCTCCGAGCTTGGGGCTGCCACCGGGCACGTCGCTGGGTGACTGATGGTGCAGCGATGGGCCGGTTCCGTGTCACCCTTGGGTCGTGCCTGAAACCACCCACGAACCCGTCGAGGCCCTGGTCGTCGACCAACTCGAACCCACAGACGCCCCAGGGGCCAGCCCCACGTACGTGCTCGTCCACGGACTGGGCGTCTCCTCCTGGTACTTCAAGGAGTTCACGGAGCATCTCGCGGGACAGGCTGCCGTGGTGGAGGTGGACATGCCGGGATTCGGCCGGGCCCGCGAACCGGATTATCCCCTGCACATCGCCGGCCTGGCACAGTCCGTGATCCGGACGGTGCGCGACCTCGCAGCTGACGACGTCGTGCTGGTGGGCCACTCCATGGGCTGTCAAGTGGTGGTGGAGGCCCTGGGCAGGGAGCCCGGCATCGCCCGCGGTGCGCTGCTCCTGTCCCCCGTGGTGGCGCCGGAGCAGCGGACCGCGATCCGGGTGGCGCTGCGTTTCGCGCAGTCCGCACTGTTCGAGAGCTTCGGTTCACTGCACCGGTCAGTGATTACGTTCCTCACCACCAACCCGCTGTGGATCGCGCCGCACTACCGCGCCATGGTTTGCCACCCCCTCGAGGAACGCATCGCGTCGATACCGCCGGAGGTGAATCTCATGCTGCTCAGCGGGGACAACGACCCGATGTCGAGCCGCTCGTTCATGGACCTCCTCCAGCGCAGCACCAGGCACTGGAGGGAGGGCGGCTACGTCGCCGTCAGAAGCGTTCCGAGAGCTTCACACCACGTCATGGGCAGCCATCCGGCGGTGGTGGCAGCCGCGGCCATCGAATTGGGGGCGCAACCGTGATCCCCCGCGTCAGGCACGCCGCCGAGATCCTGCAGGACTGGGGCCGGGCTGGGCTCGACCTCGCCGCCGCGGGGGTTTCGAGTCTTCGTCGGCACCTTCCCTCCGTTCACGCGGACTCCGATTGTTCGTCCATTCCCCTGGTGGTGCTGCCAGGGGTGCTCGAACCCTGGCGCTATCTGCTGCCCCTGGGCAGCTGGTTGTCGTCCCAGGGACATCCCATCCACTACGTCCGTCAATTGGGCTTCAACCTGGCCGGCCTGGAATCCTCAGTGGTCCATGTCCTCGAACTACTGGACTCCGAAGACATCACCGATGCCGTCTTCGTCGCCCACTCGAAGGGAGGACTGATCGGCAAAGCCGCCCTGGCCAGCCCCGCCCTGGAATCCCGCGTGGCGGGCATGGTGACCCTGGCCACACCATTTCGCGGTTCCGGGCTCGGCGGCAGATTCCAGCGGTTGCCGCTGGTGAAGCGCTCCCCGTTCGGCATGTTCGTGGAGGGCAGCGACGACCTGGTCTCGCTGGAAGCCCAGGAGCACGTCAACTCCCACATCGTCACCATGGCCCCGCAATGGGACCAGGTGGTCTCTCCCGAATCCACATGGCTGCCCGGCGCAACGAACGTGGCGCTGCCCGTCGCAGGACACTTCCGGCCCCTACGCAACCCCGAGGTGTGGGCAGCCATCCACCACCACATCCACCAGGTGGCAGATCCCGTTTGAGTCCGGCACCGTCGCGACCTCGACGGTTTCGTTCCGGAATTCGGGCTCTCTCGTAGGATCGGGTTGTGACCGACCCCATCGACGACCTCATCCGCCACGAGAGCCCCGACCACGCGCAAGCCATCGCCGTCATCGACGCACCCGGCTTGGTCCCAGACGCCCTTTCCCTGACCGGTGACGTTCGGGTCTGGTGTGACGACTGGCGCGATGCCCAGCTGGTGGCACCGGAAAGGCTCGTGGAGCATCCCGGCGACCTGGCGGGCGTGGACCTCGCATGGGCACACTTGCCCAAGTCGTTGGCCGCGTTGGATGAAATGGCCGTTAGTGTCCAGGGCGCGCAAGACGTGACGTTCCTGGCCGCCGGGCGCGACAAGCACATGAACAAGTCCATGAACGAGGTGCTCGGCCGCCACTTCACCGCAGTGGCTGCCACCCTGGGCCGGCGCAAGTGCCGCGGCCTTCGCGCCTGGGGGCCCATGAACCTGGAACCTGACTGGCCGAAGTTCCGCCGCCAGGAGGATCTCGACCTCACCATCGCCGCTCATGGTGCCACCTTCGCCGGCGCCAAACTGGACGCCGGCACCCGGTTCTTGTTGGAGAACCTGGATGTCGCCGGGGAGGAGGTCCTCGACTTCGGGTCGGGCAACGGCGTGCTCTCCGCATGGCTGGCCCGCAAGGGCCACCGAGTCCGGGCACGCGACGTCTCGTGGGGCGCCGTCGCGGCCACCCTCGAGACGGCCGCCGCCAACGAGGTGAGCGTCGACGCGAGCTGGGGCGATGGTCTCCTCGGCTATGACGACCACAGCCTCGACGCAATCGTCACCAACCCCCCGTTCCACCGAGGCGTGGCCAAGGACTCCGAGGACACCCTTGCCATGTTCGACGAGGCCGCTCGCGTGCTGCGCCCCGGAGGGCAGCTGTGGTGCGTCTACAACTCCCACCTGCCCTGGCGGCGTGAACTGAACGCCCGCCTGGGCCCCACCCGTGTCGTCGGCCAGAACCGCGCCTATACCGTCACCTTGACCGCCGCGCGCTGAGAGCTTTCGGCAAGCTCAGGTCACGAGGCCGCCGCGCGTGCGGCGGTTGAAGCGCGGTTGCAAAGCTGGAGTAGCGGTGAGGTCGTCGTGGAAGTGTCGCAAATTGACTTCACACGGACCGAAAACTGTCAAACAAGCTCTCACCGACCCACGTGCAGGCAGATTGCGACAGTTACCCGCCCTGGGGGAAACCTGTTGACGGTGGTGCTCGGCGGCGGCCACGAGACGGCGTGGGCCTAGAATCGGCGAGGGAGCACGGGACTGACGAATCGGCCCTGGCTTGGCTCCGCTGTTCACAGACCGGCGGAAGGATCCTCACAGCCAACTCACAGGTTTCCGGAGTCAAATCGATCCTGACGAACGTTCCCAGGAGGCGCGATTAAATGACCACACCCCCGGAGCACCCGGACTTCATCGACGGTCCCTCGCCCGCAGCTGCGCCCACTTCCCCCGGCACTTCCGGCCCGCCCACCGAATTCGCACCGTGGCAGGGGGCACACCCGGTGGCCAGTCCGGCGCCGGGAACGAGACTGCCCCAGGCCAGGGGGCTGCCGGCAGGCACCAGGACACCGGAGTGGCCCACGACACCGGACGGGCCAGGCCTGCGCCAGTCGCCTCCGATGGGTCGGCCGACCCCTCCCCCCACGCAGGAGAGCCTGCCGGGCAACCCCTTCCGCACTGCGGCCCCCGTGCGCGCCCCCGGCCCCTCCGCCCCCTACGGCGAGCCACGGACCTTCGAGAAGCGTGCGTCGCGGAAGGCCGTGCTCGCCGGGATCCTCGCGATCGCGCTACTGAGCGCAGGGCTGGGCGGCGTCGCAGGGGTCACGGCCATGCAGTACTTCGTCGCCGAGGATCAGGCGGCCATCAGCATTCCGGCCACCAGCGAGGAAGAGGATCCGGCCGAGCAGGACGCCTCCACCAACAGCACCACGGTGGTCCAGGCGGACCCCAGCAACCCTGACTGGGAGGCCACCGCCGAGGCGGTCTCCCCCGCCGTCGTCGCCATCCAGGTGCGCTCCACGCAGGGCTCGGGTGCGGGCTCCGGCGTCATCATCGACACCGACGGCACCATCGTCACCAACAACCACGTGATCGCAGGCGGAGAGGTCACCGTCGTGGTGGGTGACAGGCTCTACGAGGCCGAGACCGTCGGCACCGATCCGTCCACCGACCTGGCCGTCATCCGTCTGGTGGACCCGCCGTCGGTGCTGAGCACACTCGAGTTCGCGGACGCGAGCCAACTCCGCGTGGGGCAGCCCGTGATGGCCGTGGGCAACCCGCTGGGCTTGTCCGACACCGTCACCACGGGCATCATCTCCGCCCTCAACCGTCCCGTCACCACCGAGGAGGTCACCGAGGGCGACACCGGCAACGGCACCGTGGTCACCGCCGCCATCCAGACCAGCGCCGCGATCAACCCCGGCAACTCCGGTGGGGCCCTGGTGGATGGCTCGGGCCGGCTCGTGGGCATCACCAGTTCCATCGCCGCCATGCCCGGCTCCCGCGGGACTTCGGGCAACATCGGCATCGGGTTCGCCATCCCCGTCAA
Organism: uncultured Tessaracoccus sp.; assembly: GCA_964588895.1. GTDB lineage: Bacteria > Actinomycetota > Actinomycetes > Propionibacteriales > Propionibacteriaceae > Arachnia. The sequence continues at coordinate 2,207 of CAZPSO010000090.1, read as the reverse complement.
CCAGGTGGACAACATCGTCGGCCAGTTGCTCAACCAGGGCAGCGTCACCCACGCACAGCTCGGGGTCTCCGCGCGAGATGCGGCCGTCGAGGGCCAGCTGGGTGCCCAGGTGGCGGAAGTGGTTCCGGGCACCGCGGCGGCCACCGGAGACCTGCGGGTCGGTGACGTCATCACTAGGGTGGACGGTGTCACCATCTCCAACTCCGAGGCGCTCGTGGCCATGATCCGCAACGCGGCCGTCGGCCAGAGGGTCACGATCAGCTATGTGCGCTCCGGTGTGGAGGACTCCGTCGAGGTCACGCTCGGCGCAGCGCAGTGACCCATCCGGGGACAGGAGCGCTGCTAGCCTGACGTCCATGCTGACTCGCGTCGTACTGGCCTCGGACCATCCGATTCCCGCCGACCTGCTGGCGCTGGTTCCCGGCCAGCCGAGGCTGAAGGACACCGACTTCGGCTACCAGGCCACCAGCATCGAGGAGATCGACGATCCCGCACGCCTCAAGGCCGCCCTCGAGGCGGCTGCAGGCCATGTGGCGGTCGGGGTGATTACCGGCCGTCTGGCAACGGAGCCTGCGCAGCTGGTCATGTTCGACGTGGACTCCACCCTCACCACCACGGAGTCCATCGACCTGTTGGCCTCCCATGCCGGCAAGGGTCCCGAGGTGGCCGCCATCACCGAACGCGCGATGCGGGGCGAGCTGGACTTCGCAGCCTCGTTGCGCGAACGCGTCGCCACCCTGGAGGGACTCTCCTCCGACGTGCTGGCAGACGTCGCACCCAAGATGGACCTGTCGCCCGGCGCCCGCAGGCTCGTTGGTCACCTGCACGACGCGAAGGTGTGGCTGGGGATGACGTCGGGGGGCTTCATCCAGTTGGTGGGCCCCCTGGCCGACGAGCTCGGGTTCGAGTTCGCCAGCGCCAACGACCTGGAGGTGTCGTTGGTGGATGGTGAGCCCAAGCTCACCGGAGCGGTGCTCGGCGCGATCGTCGACGGTGATCACAAGGCCCGCGACCTGCAGGTGTTCATCGAATCAGTGGGCGCCGACCCGGAACTGACCGTGGCGGTGGGCGACGGGGCCAATGACATCGCCATGATGGATGCCGCCGGACTCGGCATTGCCTATTGCGCCAAACCCGTGACGGCAGAGCACGCCGACGTGGCCATCAACTTCTCGCGACTCGACGCGGTGGCCGCGTTCGCGCTGGTTGACTGATAGTCGTGGGCGGTGGATCGCCGCCCACCTGGACAGGCTAGATTGAGGCCTGCCCCAAGAAAACGTTCAAGGAGGAGAGTATGACGGGTCGCGTTCGCAACGAGAACCTGCGCTCCAGGATCATGTCAGCCCCGGATGCCGCGGCAATGGTGCAAAACGGGTGGAAGATCGGGTTCTCCGGCTTCACCGGTTCCGGCTACCCAAAGCTTTTCCCCGAAGCACTGGCCGCACGCATCGAAGCTCACCACCACCAGGGTGAAGAGTTCAAGATCGACGTCTATACCGGTGCTTCCACTGCCCCCGAGATGGATGGCACGCTCGCCAAGAGCGGCGGCATCAACCTGCGCATGCCGTACCAGTCGGATCCCGACATGCGCTCCGCCATCAACCGCGGCGATGCCTATTACATGGACATCCACCTGTCCCACGTGGGCCCGCAGGTTTCCCAGGGCTTCTTCGGCAAGATTGATGTCGCCGTGATCGAAGTCAGTTCCATCACCGAAGATGGAGAACTGGTCCCCTCTTCGGGCATCGGCGTCAACCGCACCTACATGGACATGGCCGACAAGGTCATCCTCGAGGTCAACTCCTGGCAGTCCGAGGACCTGTACGGAATGCACGACGTCTACTACCCCATCGGTGAGCTGCCGCCCAACCGCGTCCCGCTGCCGATCCAGCACCCCGGTGACCGGATCGGCGAAAAGACGTTCAAGATTGATCCGGACAAGATCATCGCCATCATCGAGACCAACTCCGCGGACCGCAACACACCGTTTCGTCCGATGGATGCCGACTCCCAGGCCATCGCCAACAACTTCCTCGACTTCCTTGATCTCGAGGTCAAGGCGGGCCGTTTCGACAAGTCGCTTTTGCCACTCCAGTCCGGAGTCGGCAACATCGCCAACGCCGTGCTCGCCGGCCTCAACGAGGGTCCGTTCGAGAACCTGACCTCCTACACCGAGGTGATCCAGGACGGCATGCTCGACCTGCTCG
>CAZPSO010000089.1:0-9985 GCA_964588895.1 uncultured Tessaracoccus sp. | reverse complement strand
GCGCACGCGGGTGGCCAGCAGCGACTGGTGCGCGTCGCGGAACGTGGTGTCGGTGATGCCAACGGCCTTCTGCTCGCGCAGGGCGCGTGCGAAGCCTTCCGGGCCCAGTTCCAGCAGCCGGTCGCGCGAGCCGGCGGGCACCGGGGCCTCCAGGTCCACGCTGGGGAGCTTCGTGCCGGGGTCCAGGTTGGTCACGGCCTTGCCGTTGGGCTGGTTGACGGTGATCCCGGCCAGGTAGCGCAGCAGTTTGGTGCCGCGGTCGGCCGAGGTGTGGGCGCTCAGCAGGTAGGGCCGTTCGTCGATGAACGAGGTGGTCACCGCGCCCTTCTCGAAGTCGGGATCATCCAGGACGGCTCGCAGGAACGAGATGTTGGTGGCCACTCCCCTGACCCGGAACTCGCGCAGGGCCCGGCGGGCACGGCGAATCGCCATGTCCAGGTCCTTGCCCCGGGCGGTGAGTTTCACCAGCAGCGAGTCGAAGTGGGGGCTGATCTCCACGCCGGTGCCGGTGGTGCCGCCGTCGAGGCGGATGCCGGCGCCCGAGGCGGATCGGTAGCTCTGGATGGTGCCGGTATCGGGACGGAACGAGTTCTGGGGGTCCTCGGTGGTGATGCGGCACTGCAGCGCGGCACCACGGATCTCGAGTTCGTCCTGGCGGATTCCGATGGACTCCAGGGATTCCCCGGCCGCGATGCGCATCTGGGCCTGCACCAGGTCGACGTCGGTGATCTCCTCGGTGACGGTGTGCTCCACCTGGATCCGGGGGTTCATCTCGATGAACACGTGTTGGCCGGCGCGGGGACCCTCGGTCTCCACGAGGAACTCGACGGTGCCGGCGCAGGTGTAATTGATGGCGCGTGCGAAGCTGACCGCATCCGAGGTCAGGGCATCGCGCAGTTCCTGGCTGATGTGCGGGGCGGGTGCAATTTCCACCACCTTCTGGTGGCGGCGCTGGATGGAGCAGTCCCGCTCGAACAGGTGCACGACGTCGCCGTGGGTGTCCGCCAGGATCTGCACCTCGATGTGGCGTGGGGCGGCCACTGACTGCTCGATGAAGACGGTGGCGTCGCCGAAGGCGCCCTGGGCCTCGCGCATGGCGGCCTGGACCTCGTCGCGGAACCGGTCCGCGTCGTCGACACGGCGCATGCCGCGCCCGCCGCCCCCGGCGACGGCCTTGATGAAGACCGGGAAGCCGATCTGTTCCGCGGCCCGGGTGAGTTCATCCACGTCGGTGGAAGGCGCGGAGGAGGCGAGGGTGGGGATGCCGGCCTTGCGGGCCTGCTCCAGGGCGCGGACCTTGTTGCCGGCCAGCTCCAGCACCTCGGCGGTGGGTCCGATGAAGATGATGCCGTTGGCTTCGCAGGCGGAGGCCAGGTCGGGGTTCTCGGAGAGGAAGCCGTAGCCGGGGTAGATGGCGTCGGACCCGGACAGCTTGGCCACCCGGATGATCTCGTCGATGTCCAGGTAACCCCGGACCGGATGCCCCTCCTCACCGATCAGGTAGGACTCGTTCGCCTTGACGCGGTGGTCGGCGTTGCGGTCCTCGTGGGGAAAGACCGCCACCGTCTCCAGATCCAGCTCGTAGGCTGCCCGGAATGCCCGGACGGCGATCTCACCGCGGTTGGCCACCAATACCTTGGAAAACATGGTGACAACAGTAGCGGCAGGCCCCCTGGCCAGGAGACCTGCCGCTACCGCTGGACACGGGGTCAGGTCAGCAGCGCCAACAACGGTCCCTGCAGGAAGTAGAGGATGAACATCGCTGCCACGACGTACATCAGCGGATGGACGTCCCGGGCCTTGCCGCGCACCAGCTTGATGAACACGAACACCAGGAAGCCCATGCCGATGCCGGTGGTGATCGAGTAGGCGAACGGCATCATGATGATGGTGACGAAGGCGGGGATGCCCAGCTCCACGTCGTCCCAGTCGATGCCGAGGACCTGGGAGATCATCAGGAATCCGACGAACACGAGCACCGGTGAGGCCGCCTCCGAGGGAACCATGTTCACCACGGGTGCCAGGAACACGGCGACGAGGAATGCCAGGCCGGTGACCACGGACGCCAGACCGGTGCGGGCCCCCTCGCCGACGCCGGTGGTGGACTCCACGAAGCAGGTGTTGGAGGAGACCTGTCCCACCCCGCCGAGGATGGCGCCGAAGGAGTCGACGAGCAGGATCTCCTGGGTGCGATCCGGCATGCCCTCGGCATCCAGCAGGCCGCCCTCGTGACCGATGGCCACGATGGTGCCCATGGTGTCGAAGAAGTCGGCCAGCAGCAGCGAGAACACCAGCACCAGCAACGCTAGGAAGGTGGTGATGGAGAACGAGCCGTCGGGGAAGAAGGCCCCGATCATGTCGATCTGGCCGAACAGGCTGAGGTCCGGCAACCCGAACGCCTGCAGTTCGGGCACGTTGAGCGCCCAGCCCGGCGCGTTGTCGGGCACCTGGGAGCCGAGGTGGCCGACGGCCTCGATGATGATGGCGGCCACGGTGGCCACCAGGATGGAGATCAGCATGGCGCCGGGCACGCGCCGCGCGTGCAGGCCGAGCAGCAGCAGGAAGCCGAGGAAGAAGACCGCGATCGGCCAGCTGGCCAGCGAGCCGTTGATCCCCAGCTCCACGGGCGGGGCTCCGGCCGGTTTGCGCACGATGCCGGCGTTCATCAGGCCGACGAACGCGATGAACAATCCGATGCCGACGCTGATGGCGTGGCGCAGCGCCTTGGGCACTGCCCTGAAGACCGCCGTGCGGAAGCCCGTGAGCACCAGGATGGCCATCAGGATGCCCTCCCAGACCACCAGGCCCATGGCCTGTCCCCACGTCATCTGGGGTGCGATCACGTAGGCCACCAGCGCGTTCAGGCCCAGGCCGGCGGCCAGGCCGACGGGGAAGCGTCCGATGATGCCCATGGCCAGCGTCAGCAGGCCTGCGATCAGGGCGGTGCCGGCGGCCACCATGGCGATGGTCTGGTTGACGGCCGCGGTGTCCACCTGGGTCATGGCGGCGTCGGTGAACATGGGCTGCCCGGAGATCAGGTTGCCGTTCTTGTCGACGGTGGTGCCGATGATCAGCGGGTTCAGGGCGATGATGTAGGCCATCGCGAAGAACGTGACGAGGCCTCCTCGCACCTCCCGCCCGACCGTGGACTTGCGATGGGAGATACCGAAGTACTTGTTCAGTCGTTGGTTGGAGGCGGAGGTGTGGTCTGTCTCGACGGTGCGAGTTGGGGAGTCGTTCACGGCGCATATGGTAGTGCTCGGCGCCGGTGTTCGTCATTTGGGTCTCGCCCACGGTAGTTTCGTCTGGTGGCGAGGCAGCCGGTTTCGATGCGGCCGACGGTGAAAGGCAATCAGTGATGAACAGATTCCGCGCGTTTGCGGTGGCGACAGTGGGCATCGCGGTCCTCGCCGGCGTCGGCGCCTGCAGCGACGGGGAGGTCGAGCCTCCCGAGCCGGGTCAACCCACCGGCGCAGCGGGCCAGACGGAGGCTCCCACGGTGGTGCCCTCCGATGTGCAGACCGTCGAGGTGCAGCCCGCCTCACCCGTGGAAATCACCTCGGACGCCAGCACGGAGCAGCCCACCCTGGAGCCTGATGAGGTGGACGGGGCGGCACCCGAGGGCGGGGCGGTGGCACGTGTGGGGAACCGGGAGGAGCCCATCAGCACCATTGCCTGCACGGAGATCGACGGCGTCTGGGCGATGAGCGGCGGGGAGCCGGACGCCACCAAGGTGGCCGTGCGCACGGTGCTGGGCGACGACATGACGGTGGACTCCGCCAGCGTGATCTTCACCAACGGGATCGTGGCGCAGATGCAGCCCGGCGTCGGGGACGCCACCATCGAGCGTGACGGCAACAGCTTCGCGGTGGCCGGCACCGCGCAGCGGATCAACCTCCATGAGCCGGACTCCGAGGCCCTCGAGGTGCCGTTCGTGATCCAGGCCGCCTGCGACAGCTGAGCACCTGGGTCCGGACGCGCCAAGGCCCAGGCGGGGCTGGGGTTGGCCGCGTCAGTCGAAGAGGCTGTTGTCCACCGAAATGGTGTCGAAGACCGGTTGCGGCAACTCCCGGGCTCGCTGGGCGTCCACCACGTCGGAGTGCCCGCCGCAGCCGTGGTCGAGGCTGACCACCTCACCGTCGGAGGGTGAGTACTCGTTGGTGCAGGCGCCGAACAGGGTGCCCAACGCCCCGCGCAGCGGAATGAAGTAGGCGCACGTGGAGCACGGCGCCGGCGCCTGCTGCGAGATCTCGTTGCGTGGCCCGGGAGGGCCCTGCAACCATCGTTCCGCGGCCAGGTCACGACCGTGTGCCGACAGCACCCGCTCGCGTCCGAGCCCCAGCTCGGCGACGGTGCTGCGCAGCTGGGCCCAGTCGTCGCTGCTGTCGTTCAGGTGGTCGGACGCGGCGAAGCCGGGCTCCAGACGCGGGTCGTTGTCGGGGGTGGGCATCAGCATCCCAGGGGCGATGTCGCCGGGGCCGACGCGGTCCTCCCACGGCACCCAGGCCGGCGCGAGGAGCGCGTCGTCCAGGGGCAGCATGATGACCTCGTTGACCGTGGCCGCCTTGGCCCGCGAAGCGCGCACCAGCGTCACCGCCCAGCGCCAATCCCGGTAACCGGGGACGGTGGAGGCGAACGAGTGGGTCACCACGCGGTCGCCGGCTTCCACGGCCACGCCCAGGTGTTCGCCGACGGCGTCCGGGCCGCCCTCCTCGAGGGCAGCTTCGCGCGCCAGTTCCACCGCGGCAGCGGCAATGGTGTCCAGCTTGGCCATCAAAGCTCCAATTCGTCTGCCACTCGACGCAACAGCGCAGCGGTCTTCTCGGCATGGCGAGGGTCGGGATGGCGACCGTGGCGGAAGCCATTGCCCAGGGAGTCGAGCATCTTGATCAGGTCCTCGACGATGACCACCATCTGATCCGGCTTCTTCCGCATCGCCTTGGACACGGATGGCGGCGCCTCCAGCAACGTGACCGGGGCGAGCGCCTGCTCACCGCGTCGGCCCTCCATGATGCCGAACTCGACACGCTGGCCCGCCTTGAGGTGGGTCACGCCCTCGGGCAGCGCGTTGGCGCGCACATAGACGTCGCCGCCGCCGTCCTTGGCGATGAAGCCAAAGCCTTTGTCGGCGTCGAAGAATCGCACTTTACCGGTGGGCACAGCCTGTTCCTGTCTCTGGTGGCGACCACGTTGCATGGTCGACGACCAAGTCTATCCGACGCGCCGCACGCCGCCCAACCATCAACGCCCAAGGCCGCACCTGCAGCGACGCCCCTAGTGGACCAGCGGGTTGTCGGCGACGTAGCGGTAGTAGGCGTCGAACTCCAGCTTGGCGGCGGCTGCCTCGTCGATCACCACGAAGGCCTTCTGGTGGAACTGCAGGATCGAGCCGGGGCAAAACGCCGAGACCGGTCCCTCCACCATGTCGTGGACCGCGGCGGCCTTGTGCTCGCCGGTGGCCACCAAGACGCACGCGGCGGCCTCCATGATGGTGCCGAGGCCCTGCGTGACGCAGTGGGTGGGCATCTCCTGGTCGGACTTGGCAAAGAAGCGAGAGTTGTCCTCACGCGTCTGCCAGGTCAGCGTCTTCAACCTGGTGCGTGACGACAGCGACGAGGTGGGTTCGTTGAAGCCGAGGTGGCCGTTGGTGCCGATGCCGAGCACTTGCACGTCCACGCCGCCCAGCTTCTTGATCCGGTTCTCGAACTCGCGGGCGCCGCCCTCGATGTCGGTGGTGAATCCGTTCGGCACGTGGACGCGCGAGGGGTCCATGCCGAGGGGCTCGACGGCCATCTGCAGGACCGTTTGGCGGTAGCTCAACGGATGGTCGGGGTCGATGCCGACGTACTCGTCGAGGGCGAACCCGTGGGCCTTGGACAGGTCGATCTCGCCCGCTTCGACGCGGCGGCAGAGTTCCTGGTACAGGGTGGTGGGGGAACTGCCCGTGGCCAGGCCGAGCACCGGCTCGGGCTTGCCGGTCAGTTGCGCCACCACACGGTCGGCCGCCACCTCACCCACCTGCGCTTCATCACTGCAGATGATCACTTCCATCGAAACTCTCCTGTCGGTGCCAAGGCGTGGCCTACACCGGAGAATCTAGCGCGGGATCAGGCGGCCACCCGCTTCGGGTCCCCGATTCGAGCAACCCCGGTGCGCGTGGGCACCACCGCCAACCGGCTCCCGGCCGCTGCAGCCCGGTGGCCGGGTGCTCCCGCGGTCCGTAGGATGGGGGCATGGCGACGTGGAAGGACGGGGCAGCCTACGCCCCCATCGAGCGACCCGACGGTTTCGCCACCCCGGAGGTGGAGCCGCTGGAGGCCGCGGTCCCGCAGGTGGCGGACACACCGGGTCCCATGCCGCCCCCCCTGGACATGCAGTCGACGGGCCCCGCGGTGCCACTGGAAGCCATCAACGCCGCACCGGCCAGCCAGCGCAACCCCACCCATCCTTTCGAGGTCACCGCAGCGCTGCTGACCGCGCATGACTCGCCCACGGGTGAGCGGGATCCCCGCACCCCATTCAGCAGCTGGGGCCCGCCTGCCCCGGAGACCCTGCCCCCGCCGAGCGGTGCACCCCTGCCGGTGCCGTCAGCCACGCTGCCGCCTCCCATGCCCGGGGCGGCACCCCCTGGCATGCCCATGCCAGCCCCGTTGGGGCCACCAGCCTCACCGCCCGCGCAGCAGGGCTACACGTTCCAGGGGCCCATCCAGCCGACTGCCGGTCTGGAGCAACGACAGCGACGCAAGCAGTTGCAGTACCTGGCGACCGGCCTGCTGGGGGCCGGGCTCCTGTGGTGGGCGGCCACCCCCGGGCTCCTGATCGCAGCCGGCGCCCTGCTCACCCGCGTGCCGCACCAGAGGACCACAGCCACCGCCGCCCTCGTGACCGGAATCCTGCTCGCACTGGCCTGGCTGATCAGCCCCGACACGGTGGTGGGCTACGGCGCGCTGGCCTGCATCATCGGGCTGACGATGGTCTTCGCCAACTGGCGAGACCCTGCCGAGAAGCGGCGCTAACGTAACTCATCAAGATCTGGTGCTCGTAGGTCGCCCGATCTGGGCGCGCGGCAGCCGGGACATGTTCGTTCAGCAGTCTCCTATTTCGCGGCGACTTGGCGCAGGTCCAGTTCCCCGGCCACCGGAACGGTCGACTCCTCGATCACGGGCACCGGCTCCAGTTCGGTCTCGGTGGCGATGAGGCAGGACAAATCCACCGGCCACACCGGGTGGGGCAGCTCGTCGATGTCGTGCCACACCATGTCCACCAGTCGCTCCCGCTCGGTGGCCGTGAGCAGCAGGTGGCGCGGCTCGTAGCGATCGGTCCGGATGCGGAAGAAGGTCTCGTCCTGCACGAGGATGCGGTCGGAGTAGCCGTGGACCACACGCCGGCGCAGCAGGGGGCCTTCCAGCTCGTCGGGTGACACGTCGAGCCCGGTCTCCTCGTGAAGTTCCCGCGCGGCTGCCTGCGCCACGGTCTCGCCGTCATCCACCCCGCCTCCCGGGGTGACCCACCACCGGGATCCGGGCACACCGGGATCCGAGTCCTGGATCAGCAGCACCTCACGGCCCGCGAGCACCAGGATGCGGGCTGCGGCGCGTTGCCGGAGCGGACGGATCGTCTCACCGTGCACTGGCGCGCTGGCGTTCGTGGCGGATGGTGTCGTCGATCAGGCCCCGCCACATCCGGACCAGCGATTCGTCCACGTATGCCTTGTACGAACCCCCGGGCCGGGCGGGGCTCCCGATGTGGAAGGCCCTGATGCCGGCGTGCACCAACCAGGGCACATGTTCGGCCCTGAGGCCCCCACCGGCCATGGTGAGTTTGGCCACCTGGCTGTCTCCGGAAGCGCGGGCGATCAGGTCGTCCAGGCCGTGTTCGACATCGCGCACGGAACCGGCGGTGAGCACCTGGTCGACGCCCGGCAGGCCCACCACGTCGCGCCATGCGCGATCCCGGTTCAGGCAGTGGTCCATGGCGCGGTGGAACGTCCACTTCACGTCGGAGGCGCCCACCAATTCCGTGGCAACGTGCACGTCGATGTCGGAGTGGGCGTTGAGGAAGCCCATCACCACACCGTCGGCCCCCGCGTCCAGGTAGGCAGAGATCAGGCCCCTCAATCTCACGGCCTCGCCCCCGTCGGTGCTGAATCCGGGACGCAGCCGCACGATGGGCCGGATTTGGATGCTGGTGCGTCGCCGCGCCCGCTCCACCTCCAGCGGTTCCGGGGACATGCCGTCGTCGTCCATGGACCCCAGGAACTCGATCCGGTCCGCGCCGCCTTGTTCGGCCCTCTCCGCGTCCGCCGCATGGAGGGCGATGACCTCCAACATGCTCATACCCCCATCATGCCAACAAGGCACCCCCCTGGGGCACCGGACACACCGGACGGAATCCACGCCTGGCACAGGTGGCGGCTACGATTCGGGGCGGGGAGGCATCATGAGCGTGGCCGGCGCCACCTTCGAGGGCAGCGAGCACGTCAACCAAGACCGCTGGGGAACCCTCGGGGAGTACGCGTGGGTGCTGGATGGGGCCACCAAACTTAGGTTCGAGACGGGCCCGGCCAGTGTGGGAGCCTTCGTCGACCTGGTGGACGCATCGCTGCGCACGGGCGCCGCGGCAGGGGCGCCGTCGCTGACGGAGTTGCTGCGTGCCGCCATCGCGGACACGGCCCGCCGGTGGGGTACCAGACCGAAGCAGTCGGCCACCCTCGCCCTGGTCCGCCGCCCCGCTGGCGGCGGTGGTGAGTGGCTGGTGCTGTGCGACGCCGCCATCGCCCACCCCGCGCCCGACGGCGCAGTGCTGGTCACCGACACCCGGCTGGCCCGCGTCCTCGAGGAGGAGCGCGAGGCCCTTCGCAGAAAGCCGGTGCCCCCGGCCGGCGCGCGGCAGGTGTTCAATGCGGCCGTGGAAGCCCGACGCGACGCCCCGGGCGGTTTCTGGACGGTCAGCCTGGATCCTGGCGTGGCGGATCGTGCACTCGTCGGCGAGCTGCCCGCCGGCGGCCCGGTGGTGCTGATGAGCGACGGCGTCACCGACGGCTTGCACGCCGGCTACTGGGCCGACGTCGGCACCGCGTTCCAGCAGTGGAGGGACTCCGGGCCCGCCGAGGTGCTGGACCGGTACCGCCGGTGGTTGCTCGCCCGGGGCGCCCCCTTCGACGACGTCACGCTGGTGAGGGTGGACTGACCGGCGGGCTGTGCCGCGAGCGCCGCCGCCCCCACTGGGCCGCCAGCACTCCCGCTGCGACACCCGCCAGGTCGGCGACGGCGTCGGCCACCTCCCCCGCGCGGAAGGGGACGAAGTGGTGCTGGATGAGTTCGCTGACGGGCGCGTGCACGGCCAGGAGCGCCACGGGCCACCAGCGATTGACCGCCTTGCTCAGCAGGAACGCCGGGACACCGAAGGCGATGAGGTGGATTGCCTTGTCCAGGTGCGGGATGATCACCTCGCGCTGGTCGGGCGATCCCGGGATGTAGAGGGTGACGAGGTGTGCCACGAGAACCCCGACGAGCACCGTCGCCCCCACCCTGCCGTCCCGACCCATCGGGCGATCCTATCCATCACCGTCCCGCAACCCCGGCCATGCCACCACGATGCCGTCGCGGGGATCAGCAAGGCGGGGCGGGCACTGCGCCGTGTTCAGGGGCCGACGGCGGACTTGGGGTGGAGTTGGAGACGGCGACAGCCCTGCAGACACGGACCTGGACCACACGCTTGTGGAGCGCTTGCCCTTGGCATGCCGACGTCTCCGCACGACATCGCGCATCCGATTGGACACACGAAAAAGGGGCGGTCCCTTGGAAGGAACCGCCCCTTTTGTCGATGGGATGGGGGTTGGGTCAGAAGCCGCCCATGCCCCCCATGCCGTCCATGTCACCGCCGCCGGGCATCGCCGGAGCCTTTTCGGGCTTGTCAGCGATCACAGCTTCGGTGGTCAGGAACAGGGCCGCGATGGAGGCCGCGTTCTGCAGTGCGGAACGCG
>CAZPSO010000088.1:3043-10035 GCA_964588895.1 uncultured Tessaracoccus sp. | reverse complement strand
TCGGTGATGGGTGCCTGCCGCACCACCCGGCCGGCGCGCAGGATGGCGGCCTCGTCAGCCACCTGTTCCACCTCGGAAAGGATGTGGGAGGAGAGGAAGACCGTGGCACCATCATCGCGCGCCTCCCGGACCATCTGGAGGAATGCCTGCTGGACCAGGGGGTCCAGCCCGGAGGTGGGTTCGTCCAGGATCAGTAGATCAGGCTGGTGCATGAATGCCTGGATGACTCCGAGCTTCTGTTTGTTGCCCTTGGAGAGCTTGCCTGCGGGCCGGGACAAGTTGATGTCGAGCCGCTCAGCGAAGTCGTGGGCGCGTTGCAGGGTCCCGTTGCGGGGAGACAAAGATGCCCAGAACTTCAGGTGGGCCATGCCGCTCAACCGTGAGGAGCTGTGGAACTCGCCGGGGAGGTAGCCAAGGCGCTCCCTCAGCGCCGGGCCCCCGTCGCGCGGGTCTAGGCCCAGGACCTCGACATGTCCCGACGTGGGCCTCAGGATGTCCAGGAGGAGCCGCATGAGCGTGGTCTTGCCGGCGCCATTGGGTCCAATGACCCCGAAGATGGAGCCTTCCGGGATTTTGAGGGTGAGGTCGTCCAGGGCGAGAACTTTGCCGAACCGCTTGGTGAGTCCGGCCGCTGCGACCGCGTTGCTCATATCTCAGAGTATCCCGTCTTCACCTCCCGGCCCGGGGGGTTGCACCGATCTGCCCGGGGTGGTTCGTCGGGGTCGTTTGGCCACCTGTTTCGAAGCGGTGATAGCATCTAGTTCGCTGAAAAGGCATGGGGCTATGGCGCAGTTGGTAGCGCGTCTCGTTCGCAACGAGAAGGTCAGGGGTTCGAATCCCCTTAGCTCCACGTGATGACTGGTCCGGATCATGGTGGTGTGACCATGCGTCACCTTCCCCGGACTCCACTCGCTCTCTGGGATGGGCGTGCCTCACAACTGGCGATTGATAGACTCTCAAATTGACGAGTAGTCAATTCTCAAATCGACGAACGAGACATCATGTACCTGAGCCGGCAGGCGGATAGCGACCTCGAAGCTGCCTTGCGCCGCGCGGGAGCCGTGGTGATCGAGGGACCCAAAGCATGCGGCAAGACGGCCACTGCCTTGCAGGTCGCGGCCAGCACGGTGGAGGTTGACACCGATCCCAACGTCGAGCAAGTCATGGCCACGGTGCCCCATCTGCTCTTGGAGGGTCCCACGCCGCGCTTGTTCGATGAATGGCATCTCCAGCCGCTGCTGTGGAACCTCATCAGACGACGCGTCGACGAAGTTCAGGGGAAGGGGCTGTTCATCCTGACCGGCTCCGCGGCGCCTAGTGCTGATCTCGCCCGACACAGTGGGGCTGGCCGGTTCGCCCGGGTCCGCATGCGCACCATGTCGCTTCACGAGAGTGGGCACTCCGGCGGGACGGTCCGCCTTCGCGATCTCGTGGCGGGCGAGACTATCGAAGCTGGGGAACCTGACCTGCCCTTCGAGCAACTCATTCAGCGTCTTGCCACGGGCGGATGGCCTGGATTCTTGGAGGACGCACTCGACGACAAGCTCCTGGGAGTCCGCGATTACCTCCAATCGCTTGTGGAGGTGGATCTCCGCAGTGTCAGTGAGGTCTCCCACGACCCCGCCCGGATTAGAAGGCTCCTGCGCGCCCTCGCCCGCGGCGTCGCAACGGAGATGAACCTATCGACGCTCGCGGCAGATGCAGACCTTTCCCGCGACGCGGCACGCGCGTATCTGGGAGTACTTGCCCGAGTGTTCGCCATCGAGGACCAACCGGCGTGGTCCAGTCACCTGCGATCGAAGGCCACGCTCCGCCAGGAACCCAAGCGACAGCTGGCGGATCCCTCACTGGCCGTCGCCGCCCTCGAGACCGGCCCAGAAGCGCTGATGCGCAATCTTGCCTACACGGGGCAGCTGTTCGAATCCCAGGTTGTCCACGATCTGCGGGTGTATTCGGGACAGACGGTGACCCATGCCCGCGATACCACGGGCGCGGAGGTCGACGCCATCGTCGAGTACCAGAACGGTGTGCTCCTGCTCGTCGAAGCCAAGCTCGGCTGGCAGGCCGAGATGATCGACCAGGCTGCGGCCTCGCTGGACCGGTTCGCCGCCAAAGTTGACCCCGAACGGCACCCGGACGTTCACCGCGTCGTCATCACCGGAGGTGGTTACAGCTACCGGCGTCCGGACGGGATCTGCGTGGTGGCGCTCTCCTCGCTGGCGCCATGAACCCAGCTGGTCACCAGTCGGTGGCGTGTTCACGTGCCCATTGAGCGAAGGTGCAGCCGGGGCGTCCGGTGAGGCGGGGAACAGTGTCGAGTACCAGGCCTGCAGCGTCGGGCGGGTTGGTGGCGAGCTGGAGGCCGAATTCGACGTAGTCGTCCCCGAATCCGTGGGTCACGAGGCGTTCGCGTTCTTGGGCCTCGGTGAGCTGGACATGCGCGATGGGCCGGCCGATGACATCGGCGAGAATGGCGGCGCGTTCGGCCGGTGTCAGTGCTTCGGGTCCGGTGACGCGGTAGTTCTGCCCGGCGTGGCCGTCCTGGGTGAGGGCGCAGGCGGCGACGGCGGCGATGTCTGCTTCGTGCACGATGGCGCTGGGGTAGGTGGCCAGGGTGGAGACGGTGCTGTGAGCCCGGATCTCATCAACCCAATCCCAGGTGTTGTACATGATCTCGACCGGCTCGATCCGACACCAGTCGAGGCAGCTGGCCTCGAGCGCGGTTTCGATACTGGTGGGCGCCCATCCCGCGAGGACGCTGACGCGCCGGACGCCCGATCGTCGGGCGAGGTCGATGATATCGGCGCCGTTGGTGAGGTCCGCGCCGTCGTCACCGCCGAACGTGATCAGGTGCACGGCCTCGACGTCGGCGAACCCCTTGCCCAAGGAGTCGATGTCGGTGAGGTCTCCCTGGATGACGTCGGCTGCTTCGGGCAGGTGCGCGGTGTCTGGGTCTCGCGTGAGTGCGCGGACCTGCTGGCCATCGGCAAGAAGCTGGTCGACGAGGTGGCGGCCGATGCGGCCCGTGGCTCCGGTGATGAGGATGGTCATGGTGGATCTTCCTTTTCGGTTGGGTGTTATCGGGTGCTGGTGGCAAGAGCACGCAGGCCGACGAGGATGCCGAGGCCTGCGGTGATGAGGGCGGCGAAGAATCCCCAGCCGACGTTTCCGGTGGCCAGGTGGCCGGTGAAGAGGTCACGTTCAGCGTTGACGACATGCGTGAGGGGGTTCGCCGTGGCGAGGAGGCGCATCCAGGCGGGCGCTGAGTCGAGCGGCAGGAGCATCCCGGAGAGAATCATCAGTGGGAAGAGCACGGTTTGGTGCACTGTCCAGAAAAGCCAGTCCTGGTCGCGGACGGCCAATGCGAGGGCGTAGCTGAGGGATCCGATCCCGAGTCCCAGGATCCCGAGCAGGAGCAGCCCGAGGAGAGCGCCGATGGGGTGGGGCCGGAACCCGAAGGGCAGCATGACCAGGATCATCACCACCGCTTGGGCGATCAACGGGGTGAACTCCTTCAAGGACTTGCCCAGGAACAGGGCCGGACGGGCCAACGGGGTCATCAGGAGCCGTTCGTGGGCGCCGCTGACCAAGTCCATCTGGAGGTTCGAGCCAGCTCCGGCGGTGCCGAACAAGGCGATCATGACGAGGACGCCGGGGACGAACCATGCCCAGGAGGTGCCTGCTTCAGCCTCGACCAAGGGGCCGAACAGGAGCAGAAAGAACAACGGTTGGACGAGACCGAAGACCAGCGATAACGGGTCACCGATCACGGGTTTCAGCTCGCGGGAGGCGACCAGAAGGGTGTCGCTGGCAAGATTGCGGCGGGCCGTGGGTGTGTTCATGCGGGCTCCTGGGTGGTGTCGGCGGCGTCGCGAAGGCTGTGGCCGGTGAGGGTGAGGAAGACGTCATCGAGAGTCGGTTCGTGGGCGTTGGCGCCGGTGATCGTCTCTCCCTGGCTTGTCGCATGCGCAATCAGGCGAAGTAGCGCGGTTCGCGCGTCGCGGACCCGGACTTTGACAGTGCTCGTCGTAGTCGTGACGCCGAGTGCCTCGGGCCTGTTGCGCAAGAACGTGGCCAGCGACTGAGTGTCGGATTCGGCGTCCGTGTGCAGGGTGACGTGGCTGCCGACGTGGGTCTGTTTCAGTTCCTGCGCGGTGCCGTCGGCGAGGACGCGGCCGTGATCGACGATGAGGATGCGTTCGGCCATCGCGTCGGCTTCGTCGAGGTAATGGGTGGTCACGACGACGGTCATGCCGGTGTTCTCCCGGATCTGTCGGATGTGCTCCCACAGGTTCGCGCGATTCTGCGGATCGAGGCCGGTGGTGGGCTCGTCCAGGAACAGCAGGCTTGGATGATGGACCAGACCCATGGCGAGATCGAGGCGACGTCGCTGCCCGCCGGACATCTCCTGGGCGCGGCGCTGCTCCAGGCCGTCAAGCCCGAAGGTGGAGAACAGTTCAGTGGCGCGCGCGGCCGCCACAGTGCGATCAGCCCCATAGATTCGCGCCTGACTGATGACCTCGTCACGGGCACGCTGAGTGTGCCCGGCGCTATTGCCCTGGCCGACATACCCGATCAGGGAACGCACCCGTCGTGCGTCGCTCTCAACGTTCAAGCCCGCCACCCACGCGGTGCCCGACGTGGGAGGTAGCAGCGTGGAGAGCATCCGCATGAGCGTGGTCTTGCCCGCCCCGTTCGGCCCAAGGAGCGCTACCGTCTGCCCTTTCGGCACGCTCATGGTGATGCCATCGACCGCGACCACGTCGTGGGTGCGGGGACCGGAGAACGTGCGCCGCAGCGCATCCACGAAGATCATGTCCTGCGCGTCGTGAACCATGGTTCCACTCAACACGACGTTGTGGTCACGATATGACCACAAGGGGTCGTAGGATGGATCCATGTCCACGATCAGCGCACGGGTTTTGGAACTCCTCACTCTGCTGCAGGGCCGCAGGCACTGGAGCGGTAGCGAACTGGCACGCCGCCTTGAAGTCAGCCCCCGCACCCTTCGGCGCGATGTCGAGAGTTTGCAAGAACTGGGCTACCCGATCACCACCATGCGCGGCACCGGGGGTGGTTACCAACTCGCCCCAGGCGCCTCGCTGCCGCCACTGGTCCTCAACGAGGACGAGGCAGCCGCTGTGGTCATCGCGCTCAAGGAAGCGGCCACCGGAAACCACCCCACCGAGTCAGAGGCGGCCGTCAGCGCACTGGCCAAGATCGTGCAGGTCTTGCCGAACAAGATCCGCCGGCGGATCGACTCACTGCAACGCCTCGCCACGTTACCCGGCCCGCATGGAGCGCCCGCCACCGTGGACACCGCCGTACTGACCACGCTCGCCCTGGCCAGCCGCGACCACGAAACCCTCACTTTCGACTACACCGACACGCACGGCCAAGCGACCACCCGCCACGTCCAACCGCACCACGTCGTCTCCCTGCACCAGCGGCTCTACCTCGTCGCCTACGACCTCGCCCGAGGGGACTGGCGAAGCTTCCGCATCGACCGAGCCGCCAACCCACAGCGCACCCGGCAGACCTTCGTGCCCAGGGACCTGCCGATGGACAATGCCGCCGAATACCTGCGCACCCAGATCAAGAACGCCGGGATGGCCTACGAGGTGACTGCCACCGTCGAAGCCCCTACGCCACAAGTGCAGGCGAGTCTCGGGGAATGGGGCACAGCGACTCCTATCGACGAGAACTCCTGCACCGTGCGCATCCCTACCAGCGACCTGGACTGGGCCACCTTCACCCTCGCAGCACTCCACGCCCCCTTCACCATGCACGGACCCACCGAAGCCATCCACCGCGTCGCCCAATGGGGCGCCCGCCTGACCGCCGCAACCAACCGCACGTAAAGCTTCCACGCGTCTTTCGGAAAAACCCCTCCGCGGGAAGTTGAGAATCCGAAACTTTCCCATGATCGCTCGTAGGCGGTGATCGGCGCTCCTGCGAATCGATTGGGGCGGTCGTGGTGACCAGTTTCTCGGGTTGTCGCTGTTCTCCTATCGCGGCCCGCCTATGACGGCAACACTGGGAGCATGGGAAGCACAAACTATGTCGGCACGTTCATCCAGGTTGCGGATGACTGCCCGGTCGAGGCGGCCGAGCAGCCGCCTGTCGGCGGCAAGGCCCCGACGGTGGCGTCACTCCAGTATGAGCTGATCTCCGAGCATCCGTACGAGTTGACCAGCGACGACGTACTATTCCAGGTCCACGCCATCCGGCAATCCATCCCCTCCGACGCGCAACCTGCGGCGCGCGAGGTGTTCTTCGCCAAGGATCAGGCGTGCTTGCGGTCCTCGCCGCTCGGCAAGCGCTACGGCTGGGGAATCCATCACGACCCCGAAGGCCGGGTCGCACTCGTGCCCGTGGGGTCTGACGAGTACATTGCCCTCACCGCAGATCCGGCAGTGAAGCAACTCAAGGCGATGCGCTCGAAGCGCGCCTGACCGCCACCCCTATGCTCGCAGCCTTCGCACACCTGAACTGGCTGGCAGTCGTGCTGGCCGCCCTTGAAAGCGTCGGTGGCCCAGCCACTGGCTCGCGCGGGGAGCTTCGGCTGCGGGGCGATCGGCTCGTGCCGCTCGCTGAACGTACCGTCGCACAGCTTGGGTCAGGCCGCGCCAGACGAGATTTCGCGGGCCGTCGCCGACCGGTTTTGCTTGTCGGGATGGGCGAGCGAGACGAAAGTGGCAGTGACCGAAATTCCTCAGGGCGACCGGGCGGCGAGGACTGCGGCGACGACGTGTTTGCACCACGGCGACTGCTTGCTGCTGCAGGTACACATCCACCGGGTCCCATCATTGCCGTGCGTGAAGCGCACGGTTCGTCCGCCCGCTGCCGACGTCGCGCCGACGGACGCGACCGTCGCGCCGTTGCCGGAGCTGAAGACGATGTCTGCGTTGGAGGCGATCTGTTCGCCAAGTCGCCGGTTGGACGGGCGTGCGTCATCGAGCTCGCCGCCGAGTTCGGCGATGTGCTGAATC
>CAZPSO010000088.1:0-2943 GCA_964588895.1 uncultured Tessaracoccus sp. | reverse complement strand
CTCGAATCCTGACGAATGACTCCCACCCACCACGACAGAGCAAGGAGCAAACTCATGGAAACGGCCTACGACACTGTACGGAACTACCATCGCGCCTGGACCGGCGGCGATATCGAGCGGGCTATGACCTACGTCGCTGATGACGTCACCTGTCGCGCGCCCGGCGTTGACCTGGACGGCAAGCCTGCCTACCGTGAGTTCATCGGCGGGTTCGCGCCCGCACTCACCGGGATCGGGGATATCGCTGAGTTCACCGACGGGGCTCGGGTCGCGCTGTTCTACTACCCACAGACAGCCGCCACCTCCACAACCCCCGCTGCCGAGTGTTTCACGGTACGAGACGGCAAGATCACCGAGAACGTGCTGATCTTCGACCGACTCTCCTACGGCCCACCGCAAGACTGACGCAGGGAAACGCTCATGACCGCGCAAGCCCTGCTCATCGAACGTGTCCGCGATCTGCTCGCGGATGAGCCAGTCACGCGTGAGGTGTCGATGTTCGGCGGACGAGCGTTCATGGTCAACGAGAAGATGATCGTCAGTGCCCTGAAGGACGGCGGCCTGCTCGTGCGCGTTGCCTCCGACAGGCACGATGAACTGCTGACCCGTCCCGGAGCAGCACAGGCCGAGATGGGAGCCGGGCGGGACATGGGGCCGGGCTGGATCGAGGTCGCCGCACCGACGATCACCGACGATGCGGGTCTCGCGTTCTGGGTTGGTATCGCTCTTGAGCACAACCAGACCGTTACGGGAGGCAGCCCGTGAGTGCATTACCCACGTAATCGGACACGACACCCGCCCATCGAACGCCACCTGTGCAGCAACGCTCCTGCACAGGTTGGGACGGGGCGGGCGGTTACGCTGGAGCATCGTGAGGCGGTTTGAGGATCTGGTGACGGAGGCCGCGGCCGCAGATGTGGGTGGCTGGGGCTTCGGGTGGCTCGAGGGCAGGGCGACGGAGGAGCGCCCGCCGTGGGGTTATGCCCGGCTGCTGGCGGACCGGCTGGCGCGCGTCGCCTCCTGCCTGGACATCGACACCGGCGGCGGCGAGGTTCTCGCCGAGGCGCCCGTCCTGCCTGCGCGGATGGTGGTGACAGAGGGATGGGCACCGAACGCGGAGCGTGCCCGCCGCTTGCTGGGCCCGCGCGGTGTGGAGGTGGTGGAGACAAGTGCCCGCCGGCTGCCGTTCGCCGACGCGACGTTCGAGCTCGTCACTGCGCGGCATCCGGTGCGCCCGAACTGGGATGAGATCCACCGGGTCCTGGAACCCGGGGGTCACTACGTCGCCCAACACGTGGGACCCGCGTCCGCGGGCGAGCTCATCGAGTTCTTCCTCGGCCCACCGTCGCAGCGTCCCCACGGGCGGGATCCCGCCGTCGAGGTGGCGGCTGCTCAACGGGCTGGGCTGGTGGTCGAGCGGTTGGAGACGGCGCGTTGCCGGATGGAGTTCTTCGACGTGGGTGCCGTGGTGTGGATCCTCCGCAAGTGCCCGTGGTGGGTGCCGGACTTCTCGCCGGCCGCCTACGAGGGGAAGCTCCGCGAGATGGACGCCCGGCTGCGCCGCGGGCGCCCGTTCGTGGCCCACTCCACCCGGCACCTGATCGTGGCCCGGAAGAAGGCCTCAGCCACTCGTGACACCCTCGGTCCGACCTCGACGGGGTGACGGTTCCAAGGCCCCACCGGGCTGCTCCCACCTCGCCGAACGGGCGCCGACAACGCTCCAAGGGCATCGCGGGCCGGAACGGTACTCGGCTGTTGAGCGCGCGGCCATGGCGGCCTATCCAACTGCCGCGATCGCGCCCCGGAGAAACCACGGAAGCTTCCGCAGGACCCCGGCTCGCCCGATACCCTCGGGGCCATGCCCATTCTCCACGTGATGCGCCACGCCAAGTCGGACTGGGACACCGGCGACGTGGACCACGCCCGGCCCCTCAACTCCCGGGGCCGCCGGCAAGCCCTCGAGGCGGCCGACCATTTCGTGGCGAACCGGATCGAGGTGGACCGCGTGCTGTGCTCCACGTCGGTGCGCACCCGCCAGACCCTGCAGCGGCTCCTCGACGGCGGGCTCACCGCGCGGGAGATCTCCTTTCACGACGAGATCTACGGGGCCACCGTTGCCGACGTGATGCCGCTCCTGCGAGGGCTTCCGGATGATGCGTCGACGGCGCTGCTCATCGGCCACTGGCCCGGTGTGGAGGACCTTGTGGCGGCGTTGGCCGTCGTCGACCAGCACCCCGGATGGAGCCGCCTGCTGGAGAAGTTCGTCACCAGCGCCATCGCCGTGATCGAGTTCGACGGATCCTGGGCCGACCTGGCCCCACAGCAGGCCACGCTGACTGACTTCGTAGCTCCCGAACGCCGCTGAACCTGCCAACGCAACACCGCCAACCCCTTCCGCCCCGACGGTGACCCACCTAGGATCGGGAATCCAGCGGGTGGGCGACGTGCTCGCCCTCTTTGAATGAGGGAGTCACCATGCCGAAGCCCTACCGACTCCAGATCAACGTCGACAGCCGTGATGCGCTCACCCTGGCCGACTGGTGGGCCGAGACGCTCGGGTGGGTGGTCGAACCCACCGATGCGGCGTTCATCCGGAAGATGGTCGACAGCGGCTACGCCACCGAGGAGGACACCCAACAGCACCGTGGCCAGCTGGTGTGGCGCGGCGCAGCAGCCATCTGCCCACCGGATCAGGCGGGTGAGCTGACGCGCAACCGGATCGTCTTCCAGGACGTGCCCGAGGCCAAGACCGTCAAGAACCGCATCCACTACGACGTCAACACCGGCGGCGAAGACATCGACCAACTCCGCGGGGAGCTCGAGGGGCGCGGCGCCACGTACCTGGATACGAACAGCCAGGGCCCGCACTCCTGGCACGTGATGGCGGACCCGGAGGGCAACGAGTTCTGCATCAGCCCCTGAGTCCGCGCCGGGGAAGTGGCT
>CAZPSO010000087.1:8059-10044 GCA_964588895.1 uncultured Tessaracoccus sp. | reverse complement strand
CACGTTGCCGGCACCATCATCCGCTACAGCCTCACCATCACCATCTTCCTGACGGTGCTGTTCGTCTTCGGTGCGGTGGAAGGCGCCCGGGCGCTCTGGCTGATCCCCCTGGGGGTGCTGACCAGCGCGGCCGTGGGACTGGCCATCATGGCGTACTCCTCGCACATCACGGAGGACCGGGGCCAGTTCGCGCTGATCAACCGTTTCGTGATCATGCCCATGACCTTGTTCTCCGGCACCTTCTTCCCGCTGGAATCGATGCCCATCTTCGTGCAGCCGCTGGGGTGGGTCTCACCGCTGTGGCACGCCGTGAGTCTGGGCAGGGCGCTCGTGACACCCGCCACCATCCCGGTGTGGCTGGGCATCCTCCACGTGGCCTACCTGTTGGCACTCTGCCTCGCAGGTTGGCTGATCGCCCGGCGCCAATACAACCGGAGGTTGGTGGGATGAGCGTCGAAACCCAGCTTCCCAATGGCCAGTCCCTGATTCGCAAGCCCTTCGCCTCAGCCCTGTTCTCCGGGAACCCGTGGTCGGTGTTCATTCGCGGTTTGCGAGCCCAGTGGCAGGGCAACCTGGCGGTGATGGTCTCCGGCTTCTTCGAGCCGGTGCTGTACCTGCTGGCCATGGGGATCGGGTTGGGCGCCCTGGTGGGGACCATGACTGACGCCGCGGGCAATGACATCAGCTATGCCGCCTACATCGCTCCGGCCCTGCTGGCCACGTCCGCCATGAACGGCGCAGTGTTCGACTCCACCTGGAACGTGTTCTTCAAGCTGAAGATCTCCAAGCTCTACGAGGGGATGCTCAACACCTCGCTCGGGCCCATGGACATTGCCCTGGGCGAGATCGGTGTGGCGCTATTGCGGGGCGTCGTCTACTCCATCGCGTTCACGGGCATCATTTCAGCCCTCGGGTTGGTGCAGTCGTGGTGGATAGTGCTGGCGGTGCCCGCCTGCCTCCTGATCGCCTTCGGTTTCGCGGCGCTCGGAATGGCCGCCACCAGTTACCTCAAGACGTTCCAGCAGATGGACTGGCTCACCCTGGCGTTGCTGCCGCTGTTCCTGTTCTCGGGCACCTTCTACCCCCTCGACGTGTACCCGCAGGCGGCGCAGTGGGTGATCATGGCGCTACCGCTGTGGCATGGGGTAGAGATGCTTCGCGACCTGTCAGCCGGGGCCCTGACGTGGGCCACCGCCGGTCACGCGTTCTACTTCGTGGTGATCGCGGTCCTGGGCACCTGGGCGACGGCCCACCGTCTGAAGGCGTTGTTCCTGCGCTGATCACCGCACCTGGTCTGCGGCATCGCCCTGCATCCCACCGATCTGACCCGCGGTGGCCACACCCGAGTCCTCGTTCTCGTCATAGTGACCGATGACCGACGTCAGTTTGCCCCGCAGTTGTGCGAACTCCTCGCTGGCGCCCGCAGACCACTCCGACGACGACGTGGTGACCGTGTTGTGTGAGGGCTCCACCGGCTTGACCAGGCCGAAGTCGCTCTTCAGGTTGACCCCGGCCATCAACTGATTGACCTTCGCGGAGAGTTCCTCCCATTCCGCCACCTTCTTGCTCATGGCCTCGGGGTTGGTGGTGTAGGAGTCGACGCTGCCCGCAGTTCCGGTACCGCCGCTTCGTCCCGTCTGGCCCGCGCCGCCATTGCCGATGCCTCCCCCACCTCCAGCGTCATCGCCGCCACCCAATGACGGCGTGACAAATCCCCCGCCACCCGGGCCTGGAACATGGCCCCGATCACCAGGAACCCAACCCGGATCGCCCGGACCGGGCACATAACCCGGATCACCCGGACCGGGTAACCCTGGTTCACGACCACCGGGGTCTGGAGTGCCGTAACCAGGCTCCTGGGGATCAGGGGATGGAAATCCGGGCTGCGTGCGAAACGGTGGGGTGGGGTCCGTGCCGCCATGACCCGGATCACCCGGACCGGGGATGATTCCGTATCCCGGGTCGCCGGGCCCAGGGATGCCGTA
>CAZPSO010000087.1:0-7959 GCA_964588895.1 uncultured Tessaracoccus sp. | reverse complement strand
GCCCGGGAACACCGCCGTAGCCCGGATCGCCCGGCCCAGGCAGGCCGTAACCCGGGTCACCGGGGCCGGGAGCGCCGCCGTAGCCTGGTTCACCGGGACCCGACCAGCCGCCGCTTTCCCAGTCGCCCCCGCCGATCGGAGCTCCGTTGGGGTCGATGTCGGCGACCCCGTCGCCAGTGGTGTCCCATCCGTTGCCCACCCAGAGCGCACCATCGGGAGGAGTGAAGTCGTTGCCGCCGCCCGCGGCCCTGATCCCGCCGTAACCCGCGCCCGGACCGGTTCCGATTCCACCCAGTCCACCGGCGCCTGCGCCTCCGGGGAAGGATCCGCCGCCGGCCCCTGCGCCCGCACCCGCACCCGCGCCTGCGCCTGCGCCTGCGCCCCGCATCATGCCGGCAGTGCCGATCGCCTGGCCAGCACCCATCTGCGCGTTGGCAGCACCACCTAGCATCCCCGGGTTCGTGCCGCCACCGGGAGCACCAGCACCACCGCCGCCGGCACCGCCCATCATCATCGGTGGCATCATCCCGCCCTGGCCGCCGGTCTTGGACTTTCCGCCACTGGCGTTCGGGTTGATGGGGGCTTCCTCGAGTTCCGCGTCGGCCAAGCGGTCATCGGCATCGGCGGTGATGCCCTGGTGGAGGCTGTTGGCCACGCGGGCCTCCACCTTGTCCCACGGATCGCTTTGCTGGCTCATCATTTCCCCTCCCCCGTCAGCGGACGCGCCCGGCCACGAACGATCTCCAGCATGGCACAGCGCCGGTTCAGGCTGAGGGGTCTCCCGAAGTGCCCCGCCTCAGCCGGTGACCCGGAACCTTACCTCTGCACACCGGGGTGACACACGCCGGGCGTCGTGGATGGGGGCGGCGCGAAGTCGGCGTGATCCTCGCTGTCGCCTGTCACAGCAGAGCCGGTATCAGCCGGAGGGATGTCGGCGGCGTCGACGCCTGTGGGCCACGCCCCGGGATCCAGGAGGTTGGCCATGGTCACCGATTGGTCCAGCTGGGAGGAGAGATGGTCAACTGCTTCCTTCACGTTGACCAGTTCGGCAATCTGTTGGAGGACATCCGGCACCAGGGCGAGGACGTCACCCCACCACGTGGTGCGGAGGTAGTACATGTTTCCGTGGCCCGGCAGATCCACGTCAGCCTCAGTCAGCGCCTTCACGCAGGCCTCGCGCGCCAGCGCGAACAGGGCCCGGTGGAGCAAGGCGCCCTGCTCGGCTCCGGTGGCCGCCCCATTCATGACACCGGCCAGTTCGCCCACCGCGGAGCGCTGGACCTTCACCGCCTCGCCGTAGGTGTCCGCGGCCGGCCCGGTCCAGCCGTCCACGGGATGCATTTTCGTCAGATCGGTCATCAGCCTCTGTGCTTCACGCGAGCGGTGCTCCCAGTCAGCCGCATCTTGTTCCAGCAGGGCCGGGTGTTGACGGAACGGGAAGAACAGTTCACGGATTCGCGTCTCGATCAGGTTCGCGGCGTCCTGCGCACGTTCTATGCGGGCTGCGACGTCCTGGTCGAAGCGTGCCCTCTCGGCACCGTAGTTCCACAGGTGGTCTGCCAACGCCCTGAGGTTGGCCCAGAACGCGTCGGCCTCCGCCCTGTCCTTGGCAATGGCCGCGGCGAGCCTCGACTGAATCCGGTCAGAAGCGGCCTTGACCTCGTGGTACTCGGCTTCTTCGATGCTCACGCCTCTCCTCAACTCACCCCCACCGAACGGCGGGCCCGATTTGCACGGATCCTCGCAGAGGTCCGAACACCCCCACACACCTCGCATGCCAGTATCACAAACCCGCGGCTCACTCGCTCGTGAATATCATGGGGTCATGAGCAGACCCTTCTTCGGTGCCCGGGCCGTCCTGGCCGTCACCGCAGCGCTGGCGATGACCGCGTGCACCGGGACGGAGCCCACCCCCTCGCCCCTGCCGACGCAAACCTCAAGCCCTCAGGACTCCACGCCGGGGACCCAACCCACCGAGACCTCCCCCTCCAACCTCCCCGAGGTCACCCAGGACCCGGCCCACGCCCGCCCGTTGCCCGACATGCCACCGGAGTCGTTCGGTGACTGGCAGGCGGCAGAGGGAACTCTTCGTTCTGACGGAGGGCTCTACGAGCACGTCACCCTGGAGCAGCTGGCAACCGTCATGTATGCACCCACGAACACGGCAGTTGACGGTCTGGAGTTCATCGACGACGCACAGCTCGTGGGCAACTGGTACTGCGGTGTCTCCACCGTGGATGCCCGCTTCATCGAGTGCTACACCGACGCCTTCGACGCGCAGGTCTACATCATGTCCGACACCATGGTTCCCGAGGAGATGGTGGCCTTCGGCGATGACCTGTTGACCAACTGGACTTGAGATGACCCACGCCTCCTGCCCGGTTGCAGGGGTGCGGTGACCGGAAGCTGCAGATCAGCGTCGCTCTTTGGGGACCAGGATGGCGTTCATCACCTTGCTGAGATAGTCGTACTCGCGCGCCACCTCGTGGAAGGCCTGTCGCTGGGGTGATGGTGCCGCCTCGAAGGTCGCATATGCGTCGCGTGCCGCGCTCATGATGGCGGTGCTGATGGCACCGGCGTGGGCCTCTTCGAGCCAGGCCTCGTCGATGTCGACGGCGGCTGCCTGGCCCCGCTGGTCCAGCGTGACGGTGACCCCCTCAACGCTGGCCCCGACCGGCGCAACTGCGGTCTCCATGGCCTCCCGCAGTTTCTCCGCGAACTCCCTGTGACGCCTGGCGTAGTGCGCTCGCATGGCCTCGAGTGATGTCGGAGTCAGGCCGGGCAGGGAGCGTGCGAACTCCTTGGTGAGTTCCACCGTCGGGGCGTCCTGGGGCAGGCTCGACGGCGCTGCCACCCCCACATGGGCCGCCCGCAGCACGGCGTTGACCACGTCCTGGAGCCGGGTGCCGTCCCGCAGTTCCAGTTTGGCGGCCCAGCCGGACGAGACCCTGACCTTGGTCAGGCGCCCCTCATCCACCCAGACCCGGATGATCCGCTCCCGGTCACTGACGCCGCCATCGTCATCCGACCAGAACTCAGGGTCGTCCTCATCCGGCTCCTCGGAGCTCTCGGCGTAGTGGACCGGGGCGAGGAGATCCTCGTCCTCGCTCTCCGGACCCATCCAGAACCCCCTGTGGTTGCTCACACAGGCCAGTATCACAAAGCATGGGGCCAGCCTCCACCCGACTCATGGGCCACCCGGCGGCTGCACGCACCCACACCTGGTGGATCTCAGGTGCCGGAGCCCGCGTGCCGGAGCCGGAACTGGGCGGGGCTCAGCTGTCGGCGCATGGCGATGGAGGCCCACGATGCGACGGCCATCAGGCTGGCAACGAAGACCACCACCCCCAGCAGCGAGACGATGTCGGCACCGGCCATCCAGGATCGCACCAGCTGCAGACCGCCGTGCAGCGGGGAGACCGCTGCCACGGTGCTGAGCCAGCCGGGGACCCCGGAGCTGATCCCCAGCGCCACCGTCACGGCTAGCAGCACCAGCGCGACCCCGCGTCCGTAGTGGTGGAACCATCCCGCCAGGGCGTGTTGGGCCAGCAGGAAGGAAACTCCCAACCCTGCCGCCAGCAGCGCCAGCACCATCGTGCTGCCGATCGGGAGCGACACGATGCTGCCACCGATCACGCCCAGCAGCGCGCCCAGACCGGCGATGACCGCCGCCGGCAAACCCACGGTCCGTGCCCACAGCACCACGCTTGGGGCGCGGGAGGAGACGATGTCGCTGGGCAGGGGGCGCGCCACCACGAAGGCCGCCAGTCCCGCCAGCCACAGGCCTGAGACCAGCAGCAACGACATCAACGCCACCCGTCCACCACCGGTCAGGGTGGTGTCACCCTCCACCGGGCTGGCGATGACTTCGGACAGCCGCTCGCGGTCGGCTTGGCTGTAGAAGGGGATCTCTTCCTGTCCAGCTGCCATTTCGGAGGCGAATTCGCCGGTGCCGTCGGCCAGTTCAGCCACGCCGGCGCTCAGTTCGCCGATACCGTCGGCCAGTTCCCCGACGCCGCCCGAGATCTGGTCCACGCCCTGGGTGAACTGCCACACGCCGTCGACGTAGGCCAGCGTGCCTTGGTAGAGCTGCCCGGTGCCACCGCTGAGCTGTGCGGCGCCGTCGCTCAGCTGGCTGGTGCCCGCGGCGAGCTGGTTCACGCCGTCGGGCAGGGCGCCCACCTGGGAGTTCAGCAACTGGAGGCCACCCAGCAGGTCACGGGAACCGGAGGCCAACAACGGAGCACTGTCCACCAGCGGACGCGTCTGCGTCAGGAGATCTCCAGCGCCGCCGGAGATCTGCCCCAGCCCATCACGCAGCTGTCCCATCTGCGACTCGAGCTCGGCTGGCAACTGTGTCGCCAGCTGGTTGACACCGTCGGCCAGCTGACGGTTGCCGGCCGCCAGTTGCTGGGAGCCGTCCCTCAACTCCCGCACGCCCCCCACCAAGTCCCGGACCTGGTGCATGCCGGAGGCCACCTCGCCCAGGTCACCGGAGATTCCGGTGCCGAACTGGTCGGCGAGCTCGAGGTAGGTCAGTCCAGTGTCGGGGTCAGTGCTGTTCAGATACTGCGAGGCCAGCCCGGCGCCGGAGCGGAAACCCTGGCTCAGGCTGGCGTCGATGCCGTCCTCGAAGGCCGCCTGCAGCGGCGTGCAGACCGCGGGGTCCTCCACCGGGCACTGGAAGCCGGCCTTGAGCCGCTCCGCCAGCGCGGTGAGTTCGGTGGGCAGCGGAGTCCCGCCGGAGGCGTAGCCCTGGAGGGCAGCGTCGGCTTGACCCACCACCGCACCCAGTCCGGCCGCCCCTTCCTGAACCTGCCCCACTGCCAACACCACGTCGTCGGTGAGGAGGGCGTCCAGGGGTTCCACCGCCGTGTAGAGCTGGTCGATGCCGTCGGCCAACTGCTGTGAACCAGTGGCCAGTTCGTCGGCGCCATCCACGAGTTGCTGGAGTTCGGAGAAATCTCCCGCGCCCGCGTCGAGCCCGGCGATGACCTGGTCGATGCCGCCCTGCAGCTGGCCAACCCCGTCGAGGGCTGCGACGGTGCCGCTGGTGTAGTCGGCCACGCCCGGCAGGAGCTGTTCCGCTCCGCTGGTCAGCTGCCCGATCCCGTCCACCAGTTGGGGCAGCTGACCCGCCATCTCCTGGACGCCGGCATCGAGCTGGCCGGCACCGGTCGCGAGTTGGGCGGCACCGGCGCTGAGCTCGCGCACACCGTCGGCCAGGCCATCACCGCCGGAGACCAGCTGCCCGGAGCCTGCGCTGAGTTGGTTGGCGCCGTCGGCAAGCTCACTTGCGCCGTCTGCGGCCTCACGTGTGCCGTCGGCCAGCTGAGAAGCGCCGTCGCCCAGTTGCGTGGCTCCGTCGACGATCTGGCCGAACTGGTCGCCGACCTCGTTGAACCCAATGAAGATGTTCGCGAGGAATTGGGAGGTGAGCGTGTTGTTCAGGCTCTCGGTGGCCAATCTCGCGATCTCGCGGGCAAGCGGCGCGTCGCCGGCGGGCGCGTTGTCGGACACCGTCACGTCGATGGTGGCCTGCTTGGCCACGTCGGCGTCGTTGGCCGCGAACGACATGGCCGCCTCGGAGAAGTTGGTGGGAATGGTGACCACGGCGGAGTACTCCCCCGTGATCAGCCCCTCCTCGCCACTGCCCTCATCGGCCAGGATCCACGTGATGTTCTCGCCATCGCGTTCGATGATCTCGGCCGCCAGCTGCCGGCCCATGGGGACCAGCTGGCCGTCGAGCTCCACGCCTTCGTCCAGGTTGACCACGGCGGCGGTGACCTGCGAGGTGTTGCCGATGACGAGTCCGAGCAAAACTCCCACCACCAACAGCGGGACGAGCAACAGCGCGGTCAGGGCGGGCCAGGAAACCGGCCTGCCGGTCTTGGTTCCTTCGGGCCTCATGCGGGGCTCCCCTCGAGTTCGGGTTCGCGGACGGCCACCAGGCCGTCGGGATTGATGATCTCCAGTGCAGTGTTGGTGCTGGCGGTACAGATCAGGGCAGCCTTGCTGTCCCGCACTTCGGTGACCAGTTGCTCCAGCGCACGGCGTTCAGCGGCGGTGCCCACCAGGGCAATGCTGTCCAGCAGAATCACCGCACCATCGTGCACCTTGATGCTGTCGATGGCCGCGCTGACGTCCTGGGCCGTCGAGAGGTCCACGTAGGTGGTGCGACGGCGCACCGCGCCTGCCCCCTCGGGCAGGAGTTGGCCGGCGACGCGGGCACGGCCGGACTCGATGCCCAGCCGTCCGGCGAGCGCCATGGAGGCGCCGGTCCGCACACCCACCGGGCCGACGATGCCCACCACCTGGCCGGGCTGGAGGACCATGGAGAACGGACCGACGATACCCTCGACCACGACGTCCTCCGCGTGCAGCAGGCTGCCGTCACCGGGCCAGTCGGCCAAGGCGAGCTGTCTGGTGAGCACCTCCCCCTCCATGTCGAATGCGGGGAGCGCCTTGTCCAGCCACTTCGGCATCCACCAGGCATGGTCCTTGAGCAACGCCAGTACGGCCGGCACGAAGGTCATCCGGATCAAGAACGCGTCGATCAGTACCCCGACGGCCAGCGCGAAGGCGATTGCCTTGATGGCGGCCATGCCGGTGGGTACGAAGAAGGCGAACACGGCGAACATGATGAGGGCGGCGGCGCTCACCACGGGGCCGGAGGCCACGAAGCCGTCGCGGATCGCCTTGACGGCATCCTTGCCATGAACGTACTCCTCGCGGATACGGGAGACGATGAAGACCTCGTAGTCCATGGCCAGGCCGAACAGGATGCCCATCAGCAGGATGGGCAGGAAGCTGATCACCGGCAGGGGTCGCTCGAGGTTGACCAGCTCCTTGAACCAGCCCTCATTGAACACCAGCTGGGTGAGGCCGAACGCGGCGCCGACGCTGAGGACGAAGCCGACCGCGGTCTTGATGGGCACCCACACCGACCGGAACACGGCCGCCAGCAGAATCAGGGACAGACCCACCACCAGAACCCCGAACGGCACGATCGCGGAGGCCAGCCGCTGCGTGACGTCGATCTGGACTGCGGTGAACCCGGTGACGTCAGCCTCCACCCCGTGGGTCTCCGGCCACGTGTCGGTGACGGCACGCAGACGTTCGACCGTGTTGAGCGTTTCGGGGTCGTCGGCGGACGTGGTGGGGATGATCTGGAGCATGGCGGTGTCCGCATTCATGTTCGGCAACGCCATGACCACCTCTTCCACGCCCTCGATGGCCTCGACGTCGGCACGCATGTCCTCGATCAGGCCCAGCGGGTCGCTGGAGCCGATGATGCCGGCCGTCACCACCAGGGGGTTGTTGTGCCCGGGGCCGAACTGTTCCTCGATCAGGTCGTAGGCCTGGCGTGAGGAGCGCTCCTGCGGCTGTTCGCCCGCGTGTGGGAGGGAGAGCTGGAGGTTGGCGGCGGGAATGGTCAGGGTTCCCAGCACGACGGTGACGGCCACGATGGTGGCGATGGGCCGGGTGGTGGTGACCCCCACCCACCACTTGAACAGGCTCCACCTGGGTTTGGCCGGCTCTGGCGCTGGCTGTGGCTGGACCTTCGACGGGGCGTCCGCGGCGGCGCCCTCCGCGGCCTCGGCTGCCATCTGGCGGCGCACCTTGCCCGGGCGCATCCGCTCGCCGAGCAGGCCGGCGAAGGCGGGTAGCGCGGTGAGGGCGATGGCGACGGCGAGCAGCACGGCCACGGAGGCGAAGATGCCCATGACGGTCAGGAAGGGGATCCGGGCCACGGCCAGGCCCGTCAGGGCGATGGCATTGGTGATGCCCGCGAAGACCACCGCCGTCCCGGCGGTGCCGATGGCGCGCGAGATCGACTCCTCCGGGTCCATCCGCTCGCGCAGTTGGTCACGGTGGCGGGCGTAGATGAACAGGGCATAGTCGATGCCGACGGCGGTGCCGAGCATGACGGCGAGGATCGGGGTGGTGGAGTTGATC